>CAJQNJ010000165.1 GCA_905479685.1 uncultured Acidimicrobiales bacterium | reverse complement strand
CGACGTGTACGGCCCAATCCGTGCGTGGTGGCTCCGAGAACTCCCTGGTTCCGTCGACTGGATCGACGATCCACGTTCGTTCGGCCGTGAGGCGCGCCAGGTCGTCCTTGCCTTCTTCGGACAAGATCGCATCTTCGGGACGCACTCGTGTGAGCTCCTCCATGATGAACTCGTGTGAGCGGCGATCACCCACCTCCTTCATTTCTTTCGAATCAGCGCCTCGCTGCGTCATTTCGTGACGAATTGCGAGCAACAGCTCACCTGCTGCGGTGGCGATGCGAGCGGCTTCGAGATGGTCGTCATGGGTCACAGTTGTCATCGGGTTTTCCAACCTAGGATTCGTAGCGGACGGGTGTATCTGAGATTCATTTAGCGAACGCTCAGGGTGTTTGTCGGCGTGCCGATGAAAACCGTGAACGTTCGCCGTAGAGGAGTTGGCACGCAATCATGTCGTACGAGCTGTCCCATTTGAGGGAACTCGAGGCCGAATCCATTCACATCATGCGTGAAGTGGCCGCGGAGTTCGAGAATCCAGTACTGATGTTTTCGGGGGGCAAAGACTCGATCGTGATGCTTCGGCTCGCCGAGAAGGCCTTTGCTCCAGCAAAGATCCCGTATCCAGTGCTCCACATCGACACCGGGCACAACTTTCCTGAGGTGATCGATTTTCGCGATCGCCGGACGGCCGAGGTCGGTGCACGCCTGATCGTTGCGTCAGTCCAGCAGACCATCGACCAAGGCCGTGTGGCCGAGGAGACGGGCGCACGCGCCTCGCGGAACCGCCTCCAGACGACGACGCTGCTCGACGCAATCGAGGAGCATCGGTTCGATGCGCTCTTCGGTGGTGCTCGCCGCGACGAGGAGAAGTCTCGCGCCAAGGAACGCGTCTATTCATTCCGTGACGACTTCGGTCAGTGGGATCCGAAGGCTCAGCGACCTGAACTCTGGAACCTGTACAACGGTCGGATCAAGACGGGAGAACACATCCGTGTGTTTCCGATCTCGAACTGGACCGAGCTCGACATATGGCAGTACATCGCCGACGACAACGTGGACATCCCGTCGATCTACTTCGCGCACAAGCGCAATGTCTTCGAACGCGACGGGATGCTGCTCGCTGAGAATGCCTTTGTCGAGCGAATGGAAGGCGAAGACGTCTTCGAAGAACTCGTTCGATACCGCACTGTCGGGGACATCACGATCACGGGCGCTGTCGAATCGAGCGCCGACACGGTCGAGAAGATCATCGAAGAGGTGGCCGCGACTCGCCAGACCGAGCGAGGCGCGACTCGAGCCGATGACCGAGTGTCTGAAGCCGCGATGGAAGATCGCAAGAAAGAGGGTTACTTCTAATGTCGGAAATCCTTCGCTTTGCTACGGCCGGTTCGGTCGACGACGGGAAGTCCACACTCATCGGCAGACTGCTCTACGACACCAAGTCCATCTTCGAAGACCAGATGGAAGCGGTTGAGAGAACCTCCGAGAAGATGGGTAGTGAGTACGTCAATCTGGCGCTCCTCACCGATGGTCTGCGGGCAGAACGCGAACAAGGCATCACGATCGACGTTGCCTATCGATACTTCGCCACGCCCAAGCGTAAGTTCATCATTGCTGACACTCCCGGACACATTCAGTACACACGCAACATGGTCACCGGAGCGTCGACCGCCGATGTTGCGTTGATCCTCGTCGACGCCCGCAACGGTGTCATCGAACAGAGCCGACGACACAGCTTCATCGCGTCCCTGTTGCGCATTCCCCACATCGTGGTCTGCGTCAACAAGATGGACCTCGTCGACTATCAAGAAGAGGCGTTCAACAAGGTCCGCGATGAGTTCAGGGAGTTCGCCATGCGGCTCGACGTTCCTGACCTGTCGTTCATCCCCGTTTCGGCGCTTGTTGGCGACAATGTCGTCGATCGCTCGGACAAGATGCCCTGGTACGACGGGCCACCATTGCTCAGCCATCTCGAGACGATCCACACCGCCTCGGATCACAACATGGTCGACGTGCGCTTCCCCGTTCAATATGTCATTCGTCCAATGAGTGATGAATATCATGACTACCGCGGCTACGCCGGCACGGTAGCTGGTGGCGTACTGAAGCCCGGTGACGACGTGGTCGTCCTGCCGAGCGGATTCGAATCGACGATCAAATCGATCGACACGTTCGATGGGCCCGTCGACGAAGCGTTCGCTCCCATGGCGGTGACGATTCGATTGAACGACGAGATCGACATCAGCCGTGGTGACATGATCTGCCGTCCGAACAATCGACCGACGGTCAGCCAAGACGTCGATGCAATGGTCTGTTGGATGGATGAGTCCCAGACACTCGTACCACGCAAGAAGTACGCGATAAAGCACACCTCGCGGGCTGGTCGCGTGATGGTGAAGGACATCAATTATCGCCTCGACATAAACACATTGCATCGTGATGAGGAGGCAACCGAGATCAAGCTCAATGAGATCGGCCGGATCAGCTTCCGTTCGACACTGCCGCTCTTCATCGACGAATACCGACGCAACCGCCAGACCGGCAGCTTCGTGCTCATCGACGAGACAAGTAATGCGACAGTCGCCGCTGGCATGATCCTCGGCGAATCGGCAGGCTGACGACCACACGATGGCTGACGAACAAGGAGCCACCAACATCGTGTGGCACGCCGGTCACTTCGACAGGGCCGAACGATGGAAACACCTCGGCCTGAACGGTGCAACGATCTGGTTCACCGGTCTATCGGGTTCGGGTAAGTCGACGGTCGCAGTCGAGGTCGAGCGAATGTTGGTCGAGAGACAACAACCGACGTACATGCTCGATGGGGACAATCTTCGACATGGAATCAATGCTGACCTCGGCTTCTCCGCCGATGACCGCAATGAAAATGTTCGCCGCGTGAGCGAGGTCGCCAGGCTGTTCGCGGACGCAGGAGTGGTGGCTCTCGTGCCGCTGGTGAGTCCATATCGCGCAGGACGGGAACGCGCCCGTGAGATTCACGCCGCCGCAGATGTTCCGTTCTTCGAGGTCTTCATGGACACGCCACTCGACATCGCAGAAGCTCGTGACCCAAAGGGACTGTACAAACTCGCGCGCGCAGGCAAGATCGAGAACTTCACCGGCATCTCCGATCCGTACGAAGCACCGCTACAACCCGACCTCGTATTGAGCCCGAAAATGGGCGATCCTGCAGCGATGGGAACCATGGTCCTCGACATGTTGATTGCGCAGACGAACTAGAAAACAGGTTCACGAAACCTTCACCTCGACGCCAAAGCTGCCGATAGTTGGGTATGGCAAAGACTGCGACGACGACCAAGCCCGTGAAGATCAAGAAGGTGAGCCGAGCGGTTACTCGGTTGGTCGAACCGGGTAGCCAGGTCGACTGCATGCACTGTGATGAGCGAGTCAAATTTCAAGCGAAACTGCGTCATCAACAGGTGATCTGCAACGTGTACGAAAAGAACAAGTGGCTGCGTGTGGAGCACTACCACGCAGATTGCTACAAGGCTGCCAAGCAGCCTTTCGGCAAGCCGGTCGACTGAGTCTTCCGCAGCGTTCTTGGTGTCCAGGCCAGCGAGAGTGGTGTGTGCGGTCATGCCAGCGGTCGCGCATAGAATTCCCCTCTCATGACGACACCGGACCCGCGCCTCGGACGAATTCTCCTGCTCGGCGAGAACTACGGCACCTACGGCGAGGTGGCAGCCAGCCAGATCGCATCACAGTCAGCTGCGGCGATCTCGGTCGGCTCCGACCCCGACTCGCCAAGTGGACGATGGAAGTTCGACCCTGACGTTGCCAACGAGGACACACTCTGCGTGATCGACGCCGGCTCCTGGGTGGGGATGGCTGTGGCAGATGCTCACTACGGACCAGAGTCAAGCCACATGCTCATCTCGCGGCTGCATGACATATGGGCGAAGGTTCGCCCAACAGATGTGAACCATCTCGACCAGATGATTGAGTTCCTCCGGACAGGCGAACCAGCAGAGACCGACTCAGAGACCACGTTGCTCGTGTCGGTCTTCGACCGAGAGACCGGTTCAGGGTTCGGGGTGTCCTTTGGCGACTCGTCGTTCACTGTCGTCGCAAACGGCCGGACGCCTCGAGCGCTCAATCTCCATGACCACCGGTTCGTGACGGCGATGGTTCCCCAAACGCTCCGCGAAGGCCACCTTTTCAGGTTCTCCGCGCAACCAGGGGACGTGTTGTTGGCCTATACCGATGGAATCGACGGATGTCACTATCGACAACCGGAGACTTCGGTGCAACCCGAGCACATCGCGGCCATCGCGCAAATGGTCGACTACGACCCCCTTGCTCTGGTCACCCAGGTGACCGAACTCGCCCTGAAGGGAGTCGATGGGAGTCCTGGTGGCCAGGACAACATCGCTATTGCTGCAGTCGTTGCCTAACGGGCCAAGGGCTTGTATTTGATCCGATGCGGTCCGGCGGAGTCGCCGAGTTCTTTCTTGCGGAAGGTCTCGTACTCACTGAAGTTGCCCTCGAACCAGCGGACCTCGGAATTGCCTTCGAATGCCAGAATGTGGGTGGCGACGCGATCGAGGAACCATCGATCGTGGGAGATCACTACGGCGCAGCCCGGATATGCCTCGAGCCCACCCTCGAGTGCGCGCAAGGTCTCCACATCGAGGTCATTGGTCGGCTCGTCGAGCATGAGCACATTGGCACCGGACTTGAGCACCTTGGCGAGATGGACTCGGTTGCGTTCGCCACCTGACAGAACGCCGACCTTCTTCTGCTGGTCGCTTCCACGGAAGTTGAATGATGCAACGTACGCGCGTGAGTTGACCTCGCGAGTACCGAGATGCAAGAAGTCGTGGCCCCCACTTATCTCGTTGAAGACGGTGCTGTCGGCAGCGAGGGAGTCGCGACTCTGATCCACGTAGCCGAGCTCGACAGTTGTGCCGACGGTGATCGAGCCAGAATCGGGTTGCTCGGCCCCGGTGATCATCTTGAACAACGTGGTCTTGCCAGCGCCATTCGCGCCGATCACACCCACGATGCCGGCAGGGGGGAGCGTGAAGGAGAGATCGTCGATGAGGAGCTTGTCGCCGAAACCCTTCGAGACGCTGTCAAAGTCGATGACCTGGTCGCCGAGACGCTGGTTGGCCGGAATCTGAATCTGCAGCTCTGCGGAGCGGCCCTCGGCATCCTTTTGATCGGAAACCAGCTTGTCATAGGCTGCAAGGCGGGCTTTGCCCTTTGCTTGTCGAGCCTTGGGAGCCATCCGGACCCACTCGAGTTCACGCGCAATTGTGCGCTTGCGAACGACGTCGGACTTCGCTTCGGATTCGAGGCGGACTTGCTTTTGCTCGAGCCACGCCGTGTAGTTGCCCTCGAAGGGGTAACAGCGTCCGTGGTCGAGTTCGAGAATCCACTCAGCGGCATTGTCCAAGAAGTATCGATCGTGCGTGATGGCAACAACGGTTCCTTCGTAGTCCTGCAGGAAACGTTCGAGCCATGCAACCGACTCGGCATCGAGGTGGTTGGTTGGTTCGTCGAGAAGCAGGAGATCTGGACGCGAGAGGAGGAGCCGGGCGAGGGCCACACGACGTCGTTCGCCGCCAGAGAGGTTCGAGACGTCGGCGTCGCCGGGAGGCAGGCGCAGTGCGTCGCATGCGATCTCGACGGTACGTTTCAGGTCCCATGCACCAGCGGCCTCGATACGTTTCTCGAGTTCAGCTTGTCGGTCGCCGAGCTTTTCGTAGTCGGCGTCTGGGTCCGACCATCCTGCGAGTACCTCGTCGTATTCGGTGAGCAATGCGGAAACCTCGCCTACACCATCCATGACGTTGTTGTGGACGTCTTTGGTCTCGTCGAGCTGCGGCTCCTGATCCAACAGTCCCACGGTGAATCCGTCGGTCAGTCGCGCCTCGCCGGTGAAATCGTCGTCGAGTCCGGCCATGATGCGCAGAACTGTCGACTTGCCGGCGCCGTTGGCTCCGAGCACGCCGATCTTGGCTCCCGGAAGAAAGGAAAGGCTGACCTCCTTGAGGATGTCCCGATCCGGGGGAATGAACTTCGACAGCTTGTGCATCGTGTAGATGTACTGGGCACTCATGGCGTGGAGACTATCGAGATGACACGCGGGTGCAGCGGAGCGCTACGACGTTTCGTGTCGGAGCGGCTGTGTGCCGTGTCAGGAGTGTCGACCGCTCGCTTGCCGTCGAAGTTCGGCGTCGGAGGTCACGGCGAGGACGAGCGCGTCGTCGGCTGGGTGCCCGTTGACAATGGTCGCAGTCTGTCGGTCACCGATCTCGAAGAGTGCCATGTCTTCAGGCCCGAGATCTCGGGCTTCGACGATCCGAAAGCCGCCGACTCGGGCGGACGAGGACAGACCCTGAAATGTGAGGCTGCCGAACGCTTGTCGGCCACGGATCTCGAAGTCGTCATCGTCTGCGTCGGGCTGGACCTGATAGAGGTTGGCTCGGCCGAGGTGTTCGGTCAGGTGATGTGCCGCGAGTGCGGCAAGATTCTCGTCGTCGGTGAGCAGGATTGCCTGTTTGATCCCGACACCGTCGAGGGTGAGGTCGAGATCATGGCTGTCGATAGGGCGTTCGTATGCGAGGAGGCCCCTCGAGAAGGTCTCCCGTTGCACCTCCGTCGAGGTCGAGATGACAAGCACGGGGATCTCCTGCGACGCAAGCGTGTCGGCGAGGTCGACGGCAAATCGGTGGTTCGATACCAATGCAATCCCGTTGGGCTCGATCTTTGCCACACGAGTCCGGCGAGCAACCCACGTCGCGGAAAGGCCATACACGGCAACGGTGACGATCACGGTGGCGAACACCACGGGGACAAGCTCGGGAACCTCGCCGGCACCTTCGTCGATCAAGGTCTGCGAGAAGACCGTCGCGACCGAGGCGGCGACGATTCCACGGGGTGCCATCCAGGCCAGGAATTGGCGGTCGTTACGTTGCATACCCGAGCCGATAGTTGACAGCCACACGGCGAGCGGTCGTGCGACGATGATCAGGATGGCGATCAGAATCAGCGCTCGCGGGAGCACACTCACGAGGTCGTCGAGGTCGACCATCGCGCCGAGCACGATGAACAACGTGCCGAGAATCAGGTGGCCAACGTCTTCGCTGAACGCCGTGAACTCCTGGTTCGGTACCAGTCGCTGATTTGCAAGAACCAGTCCGAGCATCGTGGTGGCCATGAGTCCTGCTTCGGGCGCAATCGAATTCGCCGCTGCAAACGCCACGATGGCAGCAGCGAGCATCGCCGGATTCATGAGATGATCAGGCACCCAATGGTTGTAGAGCGCGGTCAGCGCCAGTGCGGCCACCACGATCCCCGCAATCGCACCCGCGCCAAGAGTGATCCCGATCTGGAGTGCAGCTTCAGCAGGATCGGAGTCGTTGAGGGTCGCGTCGAGGACAACAATGGCGAGTGTTGCACCGACAGGGTCGATGATGATTCCCTCCCAGCGCAGAATACTCCCCGTTGGTTCGCGAGGCCGCGCGAGATGGAGTAGCGGGATGACAACCGTTGGGCCCGATACGACCAGAATTGCTCCGATGAGGGCAGCGCTACTAGTCGAGACATCGAACAGCACAGCGGTCGCGCCCCACCCGATCAGCCAGGTCACGAGCATCCCGACGGTGACGAGACGAAGGATGACCGAACGTCCCTCGTTCAACCGGTCGAGTTTCAGGCCGAGCCCCCCTTCGTAGAGGAGTAGACCGACCGCGACTGACACCACGGGAAAGAGGGTCTCTGTCCCGAAGTCTTCGACCGGGTCGATGATGTTGAACACCGGCCCAACCAGAATCCCCGAGGTGAGCAACAAGAGGACACCAGGAATTCGCAGACGGTTGGCAAGCCATTGTCCGCCGACGCCGAGCGACAAGATGATGGCGATCGTCGCCGGGAGCTGGCTGCTGGATGCAACGATCAGCGGCGTCGAGAACGGCTCCATCATGATCGGCCAAGTGTAGCTACACAACCACTGGGCGTCCGACTAGTTGTTCGGGAGCAGGACGTCGGCGACGACGGGGGCGTGATCGCTCGGCTGGCTTCCTTTACGTGCGTTCCGGTCGATGAACACTCTCGCCGTGTGCTCTCGGACGTTTGGTGAGCCCAGTATGAGATCGATGCGCATTCCCTTGCGCTTGTGGAAGTTTCCGTCGCGGTAGTCCCACCAGGAGTAGAGTTCGGCGGCGTCGTGATGATCGCGAAAGACGTCGGCCATGCCCCACTCACCGAGTGTCTCGAGCCGATCTCGTTCCGGTTGTGACACGTGAGTCGATCCTGCATGTGAATCAGAGTCATAGACATCACGTGCGTCGGGAGCGATGTTGAAGTCGCCCACGACACAGATGTCATCTGTTGGAGATGTGTTGGTGTCGAGGTCGTTGGCGAGTCGGTCGAGCCAGTCGAGTTTGTAGGTGTAATGGTCATCGTCGAGCGCGCGGCCGTTGGGGACATAACAGCTTGCGACTCGCACCCCACTGCACGTCGCCCACAGGATTCGCGCGTCGGGGTCGGGTTCGCGGCCGTCTGCGAAGTCTGGTCTGACGTCATCGAGTCCGACACGCGAAACGATCGCCACGCCGTTCCACTGCCCTTGACCGTGATGAGCGCTTTCGTAACCGAGCGATGCGAACGCGTCATGCGGGAAATCGTCGTTGCTCAGCTTTGTTTCTTGCAAGCACAGCACGTCAGGTCTGAGTGTTTCGATCCACTCCGTGACTCGTTCGAGGCGTACGTTGAGTGAGTTCACGTTCCACGTGACGATGCGCATGAGCCCGACCCTATCCTCCGCGTCAGCGTAGGCTGGCGGGCGTGTCTATCAAGAACCATGCAGACCTTGGCGCAAATGCTTGGATCGTCGACGAGATGTACCGCGAATACGTCGAGAATCCGTCGAGCGTCTCCGAGAGCTGGCGAGAGTTTTTTGTCGATTATCGACCGGGATCCGGCGCGATTGCGACGACCAACGCAGCGTCTCCCACGCACGCGGCGGCCACCCCGGCACATGCGGCCCTTGGCAGTGACGCTCATTTGAACCCCATCACGACGTCGCCCAACGGGGCGAAGAGCGACGTCGAGGACCGAAGCGGCGCATCCTCAGCCTCCAAGGCCACTCCCGCTCCATCGGCAGGAACACCAGCACACGTCGCTCCGTCTCCTATGCCCGAAGGATCCCAACCTCTTCGCGGCGTGGCCGCCAAAATCGTCGAGAACATGGAGCTCAGTCTCGATGTGCCGACCGCAACCAGCTTTCGCGATGTGCCGGCGCGGCTTCTCGAGGTCAATCGCAAGATCGTGAATGGCCATCTCGGACGTACTCGAGGTGGCAAGATCAGCTTCACGCACATCATCGGGTATGCGATCGTTCGTGCAATCGCCGACTCGATGCCAGCGATGAACAACGGGTTCTTCGAGGGGGAGGATGGCAAGCCGAACATCGTGCGTCGGCCGAACGTCGGCTTGGGCATCGCGATCGATATCGAGAAGTCTGACGGAACTCGCTCGCTCATGGTGCCAGCGATCAAGAACGCGAATCATCTTGACTTCGCAACCTTCGTCGATGTGTATGACGACCTCGTACGCCGGGCTCGCAACGGAAAGTTGAAGCTCGACGACTTCTCGGGCGTGACTGTCAGTTTGACCAACCCCGGGGGTATCGGGACGGTGCAGTCGGTGCCCCGGCTGATGCCCGGACAGGGGGCGATCATCGGATTGGGTTCGATCGCGTATCCGACGGCCTTCGCCGCGGCTGATCCGGCCAAACTCGCCGAGATCGGTGTTTCCAAGGTTGTCACGATCACTTCGACGTATGACCACCGGATCATCCAGGGCGCCGAAAGCGGCATGTTCTTGAAGGCCGTGCACGAGCTGCTCATGGGGGAGCACGAGTTCTACGAGGATGTACTCGTCTCGATGGGCGTGCCGTACGACGCAGTCAAATGGCGACGGGACATCAATCCGGTAGATGACGCGGACTCGATCGTTGAGCGTCAAGTGAAGGTCAATAGTCTGGTCAATGCTCATCGGGTGCGAGGTCACCTCATCGCCAACCTCGATCCGCTCGGCTTGATGGACCGCCAAATGCACCCCGAGCTGGACCCAGCAAGCTACGGCCTGACGATCTGGGACCTCGAGCGTGAGTTCCACGTCGAGGAACTCTTCGGTCCGCAGGCGGCCAAGGGTCGCAGTCGCATGAAGCTCGCAGACATCTTGGGGATCATGCGAGATGCGTATGCGCGCACCATCGGTGTCGAGTACATGCACATGGCCAACCCGGAGGAGAAGCTCTGGATACAAGAGCAGGTCGAAGGGCAGAGCTTCCAGATCGATCGCGATGCACAGCGACACATCCTCGGACGATTGAACGCCGCAGAAGCCCTCGAGAAGTTCTTGGGGACGAAGTACATCGGGCAGAAGCGGTTTGGCATCGAAGGCGCGGAAAGTGCGATTCCCGTGCTGGACCAGCTGTTGTCATCGGCCGCCGACAATGACATGACAGACGTGGTCATCGGAATGGCCCATCGTGGTCGCTTGAACGTCTTGGTGAACATCGTTGGCAAGGAGTACCACCAACTGTTCGAGGAATTCGAGGGTGCGATCACTGCGGACGCCGTTCAGGGCTCTGGTGATGTCAAGTATCATCTCGGCCAGACCGGTTCGTTCACATCCCAGCTCGGCAACTCGATTCCCGTGACGCTGGCAGCAAACCCGTCACATCTTGAAGCCGTCGACCCGGTGGTCGTCGGCATGGCTCGAGCGAAGATGGACACGGTCGACAAGCGGACGATTCGGGCCTACCCGGTGCTCCCGCTGTTGATTCACGGCGACGCAGCGTTCGCCGGGCAAGGTGTCGTGACGGAGACGTTGAACCTGTCGCAGATCCGCGGGTACAAGGTCGGTGGCACCATCCACCTCATCATCAACAATCAGCTCGGGTTCACCACCGCTCCGCATGCTGCGCGTTCGAGCGAATATTCGACCGACGTCGCCAAGCTGATCCAAGCTCCGATATTCCACGTCAATGCAGACGACCCGGAGGCCTGCGTGCGCGTCGCGCAACTGGCCTTTGAGTATCGCGAACGTTTCAACAAGGACGTCGTCATCGACATGATCGGATATCGCCGTCATGGACACAATGAAGGCGATGACCCGAGCTATACCCAACCGCTGATGTATCGCGCGATCGAGAGTCGTCGATCGGTCCGGAAGGTCTACACCGAGTCGCTCATCAAGCGCGGTGATCTGACCGTCGACGAAGCAGAGCACGCGCTCGATGACTTTCGATCCAGGCTCCAAGAGGCTCTCGACACGACACGCTCGACGGAACACGATCCAGACATCCTTGCGTCGAAGCCGCCCGCGGCCGCAGGTGTCCTCCCTGCAGCGCACACGGCAGTTTCCCATGAGGCGCTCGGTCGCGTGTACGACGCGATCTCGCGTGTTCCCGAAGACTTCACGGTTCACCCCAAGCTGAAAAGGCAGTTCGCGGCTCGCAGCGAGATGTTCGAACATGGCGAGGTCGACTGGGCGCTCGGCGAGGCGCTTGCCTATGGCACGCTGCTCGACGAAGGCATCTCGGTTCGACTTTCTGGTCAGGACTCGCGGCGGGGCACCTTCTCTCATCGGCATTCGACGCTTTTTGATTTCGAGACTGGTGCAGAGATCGTTCCGCTCGCCGATGCAGCTCGCGATGCAAATCTGTGGATCTACGACTCGTTGTTGTCGGAGTATGCGTCGCTCGGCTTCGAGTACGGCTACTCGGTGGAGCGGCCTGATGTTCTCACCCTGTGGGAGGCCCAGTTCGGCGACTTCGTGAACGGCGCTCAGATCGTCATCGATCAATTCATCATGGCCGCTGAGGACAAGTGGGATCAGGTCTCCGGTCTCGTCATGTTGTTGCCGCACGGCTACGAGGGTCAAGGGCCCGAACACTCTTCGGCTCGGGTCGAGCGGTTCCTTCTTCTTGCTGCGGAGGACAACGTACAGATCGCCAACGTGACGACAGCGTCACAGTTCTTCCACCTTCTGCGACGTCAGATGCATCGTGATATTCGTAAGCCTCTTGTGGTGTTCACTCCAAAGTCGCTTCTTCGGGCAAAGACGACCCGTTCGCCTGTGTCCGCGCTCACGGACGGTTCTTTCCAAGAAACCCTCGAAGATCCATCCCCACCCCCGGCCGATGAAGTGGTCGACCTGATCTTTGCGACTGGCAAGGTCGCCTTGGATGCGATCGCCCGGCGAGACGAGGTTGGCGCGAAATCGTTGATCACTCGTGTCGAGCAGCTGTATCCGTGGCCTGACCGTCAAATCGCTCAGATCGTGGCCGCACACCCGAATGCGTCCAGAATTGTGTGGCTCCAGGAAGAGCCAGAGAACATGGGGGCGTGGAACTTCGTCAAGGGGCGTTTGTACGACGGCCATGGCGAGTCCCACACGATTCAACGGTTCTCTCGTCCCGAGTCTGGTAGCCCGTCATGTGGATCGTCTCGTGTGCACGCACAGGAGCAGGATCTGCTCCTGCGAAACGTGCTTGGCGGCTGAGAGAGACAACTGCCGCTGTCAGGTCGACTCAGCCACGAGGCGGAGAACTTCTTCGCCATACTGCGCGGCCTTTGTTGGGCCAATGCCCGACACCCCGAGAAGACTGGCCTCATTGGTTGGGCGCTCCGAGGCAATGGCGTGGAGCGTCTTGTCGTTGAAGATGACAAAAGCTGGGACATCGTTTGCCTTCGCAACTGACAACCGCCATTTTTTCAACGCCTGAAACACAGGGTCGGATTCGTCTCGCTTGAGTCTCG
The DNA here is from genome assembly GCA_905479685.1 of uncultured Acidimicrobiales bacterium. Lineage (GTDB taxonomy): Bacteria > Actinomycetota > Acidimicrobiia > Acidimicrobiales > SHLQ01 > SHLQ01. The sequence continues at coordinate 14,099 of CAJQNJ010000165.1, read as the reverse complement.
GTCCGCCGTTCGTGGCCTGGAGCCCTTTGCGGACCGAAGCGGCGTTCTTTGCGCTTCGCGATCGCGCACCTCGGACATCGACCCCGCGTGCAGCGGCCCCGATCACGTCGAGCAGAGGTGACGGGTTTCGTTTGGACTGTCGGTCGCCGAATCGACGCTCCTGAGCCCAATGCACGTGAAGGTCTCGTCGCGCCCTCGTCAGTGCGACGTAGATGAGCCGGTGCTCTTCGGCAATTGCGTCGTCGGTTTTGGCGTGTCCGATGGGGGACAGTCCGCGTTCCATACCTGCGACATGGACCACCTCCCATTCGAGACCCTTCGCCGCATGGAACGTCGTCACGTCGACGCGATCACCACTGGCGACCGCAGTCTCGTTTGAACCTGCCTTCACGGCGTCGACAAAGGAACGGACCGAAGAAGTCGGATCGATCGCAACGTGGTCTCGGCCGAGGCGAATGAAGGCTTCAAGGACACTGCGACGCTCAGACGGGAGGTTCGATTCGTCGGCGGTGGAGTCGGTTTCGTCGGTCGCATCGTCGGCCACTGCAAGACGATGCGCAAGATCATCGAGACCGGCATCGAGTGGTAGCCCGAGCCGTTCCATCTGGTCGATCGCGTCGAGCACCTCGGGTCGATCGATCAGTTTGCCGTCGCCCCGAGCGTTGATCGGTACATCAGCATCTGCAAGAGCGTCAGCGAGCAGCGCCACCTGCGCGTTTGTGCGGACCAACACGGCCATGTCTCGCCACCGTGTCTTCGAGGTGTGTGCGTTTCGGAGCGATCGAGCGATCGCACGCGCTTCAGCTCGATCGTCGAGGTGCGAAGAGATCGACGGCGTGGAACCAGAAGGCCGTGTGGGCGTGAGGGCATCCTGAGCGGGAAGAACAGCCGATGCACAGCGAAGGATTTCCGGAGTCGAGCGATAGTTCTGGTGCAACGCAACCTCACCAGCGCCTGGAAAGTGACTCGTGAAGCCATCGAGGTAGGACGAGTCGGCCCCGTTCCACGCGTAGATGGCTTGACGTGCGTCACCGACGACGCAGAGGTCGGGATCTGGGCCCACGAACATCTTCAGGAGCGCAAATTGAAGTGGATTCACGTCCTGGAACTCGTCGACGAAAATGTGTCGGAACGACCAGCGAAATGCCTCTGCCGCGTTCCGGTCCCGTTGGAGTTGTCGTCCGCACAGAATCAGGATGTCGTCGAAGTCGATCAGGTTACGTTTTGCTTTCGCCGCCTCGTAGTCCTCATAGATTCGGGCTACGCGCTCTGGTTCGAAGGGAGGTTTGCGGTCTGCGATGCGCGCTGCTTCTGCGTATTGTTCAGGCAGGATTCGGCGAGCCTTCGCCCACTCGATCTCGGTGACCAAATCGAATGGTGTTGTTCGGTCGTTCGCCCGCGGGACGAGTCGGGCGACGAATCCCACCTTGCGATCGAGCAATGTCGGCGCCGTCTCGCCCCGTTGCTCCCACCGCTGCCGAAGTTGTGCGAGCGCAATGGCGTGGAACGTGCCCGCGGCTGCCGATTGCCGGAGTCCGAGTTGGCGCAGTCGATGGTTCAATTCCCCAGCGGCTTTGCGGGTGAACGTCAACGCGAGGACCCGTCTTGCATCAAGAGAGTCGGTGGCGGCGCCGTAGGCGATGCGGCGGGTGAGAACGCGTGTCTTTCCGCTCCCAGCGCCCGCGCGAATGACGAGTACCTTGGCATCGCTCGTCACCGCGGCTCGTTGTTCCTCGTTGAGCCCAGCAAGAATCTGGGCGTATGCCGCGTCGTCCACAGATCGACCTTACCGACCGTATGTGACGTTCAGCTAGGCTCGCGAGCCATGGGATTTCCTCCTGAGCTCTTGAGTGACGACGAAGAGGTCGTCGTTGACATGCACCCCCACTGGTGGACGATGGTGCCGACCAGCGCGCTCTTGGTTGTTGTCATCATCGGCGGGTTGCTCATCCTGATTGCCGCAGGCTCGGGGACCGCCTGGATGGTTGGACGTGCCGTGGTCGGAGTCGGATTGTTGGTGACCCTCGCCGGATTCGGCATTCGGTATGCGAAATGGTCGACGACCGAGTTCGTGGTGACTACCGAACGTGTCATTTCGCGCAGTGGGGTGCTCGCAAAGACCGGAATCGAGATCCCTCTCGATCGGATCAACACGGTCTTCTTCAATCAGTCGGCGTTCGAGCGGGTAGCGAGGTCGGGAGACTTGGGCATTGAGTCGGCTGGCGAAGGCGGGCGACAGACCTTCACGAACATTCGCAAACCGAACCTCGTGCAGGCGGAGATCTACGCGCAGAAGGAGCGGTATGAGGATCGCCGACTGGAGCGCATGGGACGAGCGAGTCAAGGCCATCTCAAGGTGAGTATCCCAGAACAAATCGCGCAGCTCGATGAGCTCCGACAACGGGGCGTCGTCAGTGACGCGGAATTCGAGACCAAGAAGGCGGAACTACTCGGTCGTATGTAGGTCCTGTACCTCGTCGCGCCGCATCGGTACGTGAGCGATTCCATCCTCGATGAAGTCATCCCCCGACCGCGTGAACCCGAGCGTCTCGTACCATGTTTCGAGTTGAGCTTGGGCATCGAGCACGATCGCCCCGCCAGCGGCCGAGATGACCGATTTCAAGAGTTGCACCGCCAGCCCTTGTCCTCTGGACGTCGGGCGTGTCACCACTCGACCGATGCGAATGGCGCCTTGCCCATCGGCGAGCACACGAAGATACGTCTCGATTCGGCCGTCACACTCGGTCCAGAAGTGTTGTGTTTCGGGTTCGGTGTCTCGGCCATCGATGTCGTTGTAGACACAATTCTGCTCGACCACGAAGACGCTGCTTCGCAGCTCGAGAATGTCGTGGAGTTCCTGCGCTGTCAGTTCGGAGAAGTGTTTTCTCGTTGTCACACCGGTTCGATCGAGCTCATCACCGGATTCCGACTCAGCAGCAGACATGAGCCAGACTCTACCGATGAAGACGGGCACCAGTTGAGCCAGAAAGAGGTCTGAACATGCCGATGGTCGATGCAGTGGGACGGTCACTCTACGCAGAAGCATTCGGCTCACCCGCCGATTCTGCACTTCTGTTGATCAGCGGTCACACGTCGCAGCTCACGTCATGGCCTGTTGCATTCTGCGAGGCCTTCGTCGATCGCGGATTCTTCGTCATCCGATTCGACAATCGAGACGCTGGGCTGTCGACGTTCTTTCACGATGGTCCTTCCTACTCCCTTTCCGATATGGCCGATGACTGCATCGAGGTCCTGCACTTCTACGACGTATCGTCCGCCCACGTTCTCGGGATCTCGATGGGAGGCATGATTGCTCAGACGCTCGCGATCGATCACCCCGAGGTCGTGTTGTCGCTCACCTCGTATGCATCGGGCACCGGCAACGTTGCGTTCGGTGCTCCCAACAAGGAGATCATCGATTCCTATACATCCGAGGAACCAACGACAAGGCAGGAAGCCGAGGAGGCGGGGGTTCGAGGCAAAGAGTTGTGGGGCACCAAGGGCACGTGGTCTCCAGAAGAATGGGCGAAGTTCTGTGGTGACAATTTCGACCGGTCGCCACCGCGCGGTGGAGGCGACCGGCAACTCCACGCGATGCTGGCGTCGGGCGACAGGGAAGACGCGCTCGCGCGCCTCACCACGCCGACGCTTGTCATCCACGGAAGCGCCGACCCGCTGATCACTGTCGATGGTGGGCGTAGGACCGCCGAGGTCATCCCGGGCGCGACATACCTCGAGATCGACGACCTCGCACATGATCTACCGATCACTGAGTGGCCGCAGATCGTGTCCGCTGTCACCGCGCATGTCGTGCAGTCGGTACAGATCTGATGGCTGGGCCGCTCACGGGTATCAAGGTGGTGGAGCTGGCGGGGATCGGTCCCACTCCGTTCGCGGCCATGATGCTGTCCGATCTCGGCGCTGACGTCATACGGGTTGATCGAGTGCAGGCAGCTCGCGGTGGCAACCCTGATGCCCCTCCCGCAGACGTCCTCCTTCGAGGGCGCGAGTCAGTGGCGATCGACCTCAAGAATCCAGATGGACTCGAGGCCGCCCTCCGTTTGATCGATCAGGCCGATGCGGTGATCGAGGGGTTCCGGCCCGGCGTGTGCGAGCGTCTCGGACTCGGCCCGGATGTGTGCCTCGCTCGCAATCCCCGACTTGTCTTTGGCCGAATGACCGGCTGGGGACAAGATGGACCGATGTCGCAACGGGCAGGGCACGACATCAACTACATCGCTCTGTCCGGAACGCTCGCGATGATCGGACGAGCCGATGGGCCACCGGTGCCGCCGATGAATCTCGTCGGGGACTTCGGCGGTGGCGGAATGCTGCTGGCGGTCGGTGTTCTCGCCGCGGTGGTCGAGGCAAAGAGCTCCGGGCAGGGACAGGTTGTTGATGCGTCGATGGTCGATGGAGCATCACTCCTAGCCGCGATGATGTACGGATTTCGTGCGATGGGTATCTGGGATGGCGGCCGGGGCGGCAACATGCTCGACACCGGAGCACATTTCTATGAGGTGTACGAAACGGCCGATGGCAGATTTGTTTCGATCGGTGCCATCGAGCCGCAGTTCTATGCGGAGTTGCTCAGGTGTCTCGAGATCGACCCTGACTCCATGCCACCTCAACACGACGCAACTCGGTGGGCAGAATCCAAGGCGATGATCGCAGCACGTGTCGCCGAGCGCACTCGAGATGAATGGGATGACGTGTTCGCGGACTCCGACGCTTGCTACGCGCCGGTTCTGGAACCCTCCGAGGCGATCAGGCACCCACACAACGTCGCTCGGAATACTTTCATCGAGATCGCAGGCGTCGAGCAACCTTCTCCGGCACCGCGATTCAGCCGAACGTCGCCGTCCACGCCGACCCCACCAGCGCACGCCGGTCAGCACACCGACCCGGTACTGCGACGGTGGGGGTTCACCGAGGTCGAGATCGTGCACCTGCATGGCAATGATGCCGTCATCTGATCGATGAGCACTGTCATCTCCCTGCACAGCGCAATGGCTTGGGTGGTCATCTTCGCCACCGGTAGTGCCGGGGCTTGGGCGACCCTCGCGCATTGGTTCGAAGGAATGAGAGTGCGCGGGCTCTGGCTGGCGCAGCACGTCTCCCATGCGCTCGTGGTTACCCAGGTGGTTCTCGGATCGATCATCGTCGGATTCGGCGACGTCGAAGCCGACCAGACCCACACCTTCTACGGTTTCTTGACCTTCGTTGGGGTCGGCCTGATCGTCGGATATCGCCACCTGAGCGAATACAAGTACCTGTTGTACGGACTCGGAGGCCTGTTCATCATGGGCCTTTCCATCCGTGCACTACTTCTCGACGCCGTTGTCTAGGTCGCTCGAGGCCTCGTATTGGCGCTCAGATCGAGCGAAGCTCTCCACGCAGGATGCTGCGTCCGCTGTGGGTGGGGGGCCCATCTTCGGGTTCGATCGACATGTCGACGAGTGAGTACTCCGTTGGCTCGATGCCTTCCGGCCACTCCCACTGGGTATCGCCGGGTTCGATCAATCCGAGCGACACCATATCGGAAAGATCTGGCTTGATGAGCCACAGTTCAACTGGCTCGCCATCGGGTAGTTCATCGGAGAAGTCGATCTCGAGGGTCCATTCGTCGGACTCGGTGAGGGTCGCTGTCGCCGCGCCATCGAAGGCCTCTGGGAGTTCGTTGTTTGTCGCTACGGCGACGAAGGTCTGGGCGTCGCCGCCACCGAACGCGGCGAAGCCGATGATGAGTGCGCACGCCGCAGCGAGCGAGGCGAGGAGTAGCTGACGGTTCCGATGTCGGCTAGCTGCCGGTGAGCGGGCTTCACGCGCTTCGGTCAGATCGATTACGGCTTCTGGGGTGTCGTGCGCCTCGAAGGCTCTCGTCGGTCGATCGGCGATGGGCGAAGCTCCGACTTCGGCGGCGATTCGATCGAAGAGCCCGGGTGGAGGCGTATGACGCACCCGATCTGCTTCCGATATCGAGCGGCTCAAGGCTGCCAATTCCAGGAGTTCCTCATCAGGCATGGAGATACCCCAATCCGTGTCGAAGGCGTTCGAGGCTCCGTCGGATGTCGCTTTTGACTGTTCCGAGCGGGATTCCTGTGCGGGCGGAGATCTCCACATGTGTCAGATCGTCGAAGAACGCCATGGACACAACCATCCGTGAACGTTCGGGTAGTTCATCGATCGCTTCCACGAGAAGCATCCGAAGTGATACTTCTTCGAGTTGTTGCTCTGTGGGTTCAGCGGGCTGCGGAGCGTTCTTGACTTTGTCGATCCTGCGATCTTCGCGACCGATGGATCGGAAGTGATCGATGATCTTGTTTCGAGTGATTCCGGTGAGCCACGGGGCGAGGCCGCCGCGGGTCGGGTCGTATCGTTCACGGTTGCGCCACGCCGCGATGAAGACTTCTTGGGTGACGTCAGCGGCGGGGGCCTCGTCGACCGATCTCCGACAGATCGAGAACACGAGAGACCCATAGGTGTCGTACACCTCTCGAAGGACTCGCTCATCGCCCGCGGCGAAGGCGGACTCGAGCGCAGTCACGTTCAACGGAGCGCTGTCTTCACTGAGTTCGGGTGGAGCCAAAAGTGTCATCTTCCGTCGTTACGTGAGATACCCGTGCGGCGGATGCAAACTATCGTATTGCCTCGTCGCGCTCGACCGTGCATCCTCGCCCGCAATCTCGACGATGCTGAAGAGTCGCTTTCACGCGCATCGCGAAACGTGCCGATCGACATGGTCGTTCGCTTCGCTCTCTCACCTCGAGACGGTAGTGTGAGCGGCATGCAGGGAGTAGTGCAGTCATACGATCCAGCGACGGGCGACGGTGTCGTCATGGATGACATCGAGTTCAACGAGTATGAACTGGCCGTCGATGCACTGGCAGGATCGGTCTTTCGGATGTTGCGTCAGGGCCAGCGGGTGATGTTCGAGGTGAACGACGTCGGTCTCGCATCGCGGATTCGCCTCGGTTCCGAGGTCGACATGGAGACCCCAGAACTTCTCCCCGAATGATTCTCGGTTCGGTGTCTCGGGCTACCCGGCAGTAACCTCGGCGCCCGTATGGGCAACGACTTCGACGCAGACACCCTTCGCGATGTGGTGATCGCGTTTCGAGATTCATTGGTGACGCACAAGGCGATCATCAACGCACTCAACGTGTATCCGGTGCCCGATGGTGACACGGGCACGAACATGTCGCTCACGCTCCAATCGGTCGTGGCAGATTTGCCCGAACCGGGCGCATCGATGGAAGACGTCTGCAAGGCGGTCTCCCACGGATCTCTCATGGGGGCGCGGGGCAACTCCGGGGTCATCATGAGCCAGATACTCCGTGGGCTGTCAGCGGGCCTGAGTGGTGGGGAGATCGTCACCGGGCCTGCCTTTACCAGTGCACTCACAGACGCTGCCACAGCGGCATATGGAGCCGTGGGAAATCCAGTCGAGGGAACGATTCTCACCGTTGTGCGAGAGGCTGCAGAGGCAGGCGCGGCGGCGGACCAATCGTCGCTACTGTGCGTGATGGACGCCGCCCGTGCGGGTGCTGCGTCAGCCCTTGAACGAACGCCTTCGTTGCTCCCCGTCTTGGCTGAGGCCGGTGTGGTCGATTCAGGCGGCACGGGCCTGTTGTTGTTCTTCGACGCCGCCCTGTTTGTGATCGATGGGCGCGAAATTCCCGCGCCAGTCATGCCCGTCGGCGCATCCGTCCCGACCATGCAGGCAGATCGCCCCGACGGTCACGACCATGCTGCGCTGGCCGATCTCCGCTACGAGGTCATGTACTTCCTCGACGCGCCCGACGACTCGATCGAGGGCTTCAAAGCAGCCTGGGGCGTAATTGGTGATTCGATTGTGGTCGTTGGTGGCGATGGCATTTGGAATTGCCATGTCCACACCGACGACATCGGAGCTGCGATCGAGTGTGGTATCGACGTTGGTCGTCCACACAAGATCCGCGTCACCGATCTTCTCGAAGAGGTCGAGGAACAGGACTGGGTGAAACAGGCCGCAAGCGAGGTGTCTCTGGTCGACATCGAACCGTCGACGACGGCTGTGGTCGCCGTCGCTGTCGGCAGAGGTGTCGGTGAGATCTTCCGATCGTTTGGCGTGCAGCACGTTGTCGCTGGTGGGCAGACGATGAACCCATCGACTGCCGAACTCCTCGCTGCGGTCGAGGCGCTTCCTGCCGAGGGAGTCATCATCTTGCCGAACAACAAGAACATCATCCCGGTTGCCCAGCAGGTGGATGCGCAGAGTTCGAAATCGGTCACCGTGGTCCCGACCCGGAGCATTGTCGGCGGTATGGCAGCGCTGGTGTCCTACGATCCGGAGGCAGAACTCGACGCAAATGTGGACGGAATGCTCGAGGCGTTGGCGCACCTCGTGCAGGGTGAGGTCACGATGGCCGTTCGCGAGACCACAGCGGAAGGATTCGCGATCTCCGATGGCGACTGGCTCGGCTTGGCGCAAGGCACGATCGTTGCAGTCGAGGCCGATGCGATCGCTGCGGCGGCCGCCGTTGTCGGTTCGTTGGCAACCGACGAGCACGAGATCGTCACGCTCGTGGTGGGTGAAGATTCCAACGCAAACGAAGCGTCGACCCTGGTGGCCCAGATCGCTCTCTCGCATCCCGACCTCGAGGTCGAGGTTCATTCGGGAGGGCAACCGCTCTATCCGTTTATCATCGGCGTGGAGTGAGCACAGAGAATTCGCCGATTCCCCACGAGTCCAGGCCGCCGCTGACCCTTCGCGATCTCGCGGCCCTCGACATCGAGACCTTGAAGGGTGTGGGACCCAAACGTGCAGCTTCTCTGCGGAGCGCGGAGGTGCACAGCGTGCTCGATCTGCTGCGGTATTACCCACGTCGGTATATCGACCGCACTCGCGAGGCCGCGATTCGAGATCTCCGGGAGGGTGAGGAGGGGATGGTGCTCGGCACGGTGACACGTGTCGAACAGCGTCGGATCCGCGGCAATCGCGTCATGGTCAATGTGACGGTCGCTGATGGCACTGGCACCCTGGCTGTCACATTCTTCAACCAACCTTGGCGGGCCAAGCAGTTGTACGAAGGACTGTCCGTTGTGTTGTTCGGAAAAGTCGACAGCTTTCGAGGCAATCTCCAGATGGCGTCGCCGATCGTGGATCTCATCGGCGACCAGACCGGCAAGATCGTCCCGATCTATCCACAATCCGAGAAGGCAAAGATCGGCAGTGCCGATGTGGCCCGGTGGGTCGCTGAGGCTCTCCGTCGTGCCGAGCCGCGAAGCCTTGCCGATCCGATACCGACCGACGTGCGCAAAGCACAAGGATTCATCGATCGGCATACAGCGACGTTCGAGATTCATCAGCCAGAAAGCATGGCATCGGTTGCACGTGCTCGACGCCGGCTCGTTTTCGATGAACTCTTCGCCATCCAACTCGAGTTGGTGATGCAACAACGTCTTCGACAACACACCGAAGTCGGCGTGGGCCATCGAGCAACCGGTGACCTCACCGGCCAGATGCTCGAACACTTCGGGTTCCCCCTCACCGCGGCTCAGAAGAGGGTCATCGGTGAAATCACGAACGACATGCACGACCCGCATCCCATGCACCGCCTGCTTCAAGGCGACGTCGGCGCTGGAAAGACGCTCGTTGCCTTGCACGCATTGCTCAGTGGGGTCGAAGGTGGGTTCCAGGGCGCGTTGATGGCGCCGACCGAGGTGCTCGCCGAACAGCATGCGCTCGGCATCAAGTCGTTGCTCGACGGTCTACAGGTCGAAGACACCGTGAGCATGTTTCCCACTCGTCCGCTTCGGGTCGAGCTACTCACGAACGGTGTTCCGACCGCAGACCGAAAACGTATCTTGGCCCAGACGATCAGCGGCGAAGTCGACATCGTCATCGGCACTCACTCGCTGATCCAGGAGTCTGTCGGGTTCTTCAATCTCGGGGTCGTCGTGATCGACGAGCAACATCGTTTCGGTGTCGAGCAACGTGCGGTCCTCCGGGCGAAAGCCAAGGGCGACAAGGAGCCAGACGTACTGGTGATGACAGCGACGCCGATCCCGCGAACGGCAGCAATGACTGTCTATGGCGACCTCGATGTGAGCGTCCTGGACGAACTGCCGCCTGGACGCACCCCGATCGAAACCAAGTGGGCGGCAGGTCCGATCGAGGAAGCGTCGATGTGGAACTCGGTGCGAGACGAAGTTGCTGCAGGGAGGCAGGCCTACGTCGTGTGTCCACTGATCGAGGCTTCCGACAAGATCGAAGCGCGTTCGGCCACTGAAACATACGAAGAGCTGACAGGTGGCGAACTCTTCTCACTCACGGTCGCCTTGCTGCACGGACGCATGACGAGTGCAGAGAAGGAAGATGTCATGAGTGCCTTTCGTGCTGGTGACATCGATGTCCTGGTCGCCACGACCGTGATCGAGGTTGGCGTCGACGTACCCAACGCCACCGTCATGGTCATCTTGGACGCGGGCAGGTTCGGCATTGCGCAGCTTCACCAATTGCGCGGGCGCGTCGGGCGCGGGGAACACGCTTCAACATGTTGGCTCGCAGGAGAAGCGACGACGGCAGACGGCGAGGCGAGGATCGAGGCGCTCATCGGGTCGACCGACGGGTTCGAGCTCGCAGAAATCGACCTGGAGCTACGGGGCGAGGGGACCATCATGGGGGAGCGACAGAAGGGACAGAACGATCTGCGCCTCGCCTCACTTCGCCGAGACAAGGAAATGGTCGTCCTGGCTCGCGAGGTAGCAATCGATCTTCTCGATCGCGCGGAAGCCAGTGCTGCAGACTCTGCCTCGGTCACCGACGCACTGTCGGCGCTCGTGGATGATGCGAAGGTGATGCTCGGCTCCACAGACACCGAGTACCTTCGCAAGAACTAGGCAGGCCGAGCGTGCGTCGATGTCCGAAGGCTGAAACTGGAAGCGATTTCGCATGATGTCGCCGATGTAGCGGATTCGTTGCAATTCTTCCTTCGGATGTGGCAGCGCAATGCTGGGGGGATACCGTTCGGTTCAATGGTCATCGATGTTCCGCACATCATCGTGTGCGTCGATTGTGGAGGCGTCTGTCATCGCTTGACGCCCGAGCCTGAGGATGGATTTGCTCCAGGTGCCATCGTTGCGTTCCGATGTGAAGATTGTCTGGACCGTTGGGATCTCGAGTTCGATTCCGAGGAGGACTACCCCTGATGAGAGTCGTTGCCGGAGAAGCACGAGGTCGCCTGATCGAGGCTCCAGAGGGAAATCGCACGCGACCGACGTCGGATCGAGTGCGCGAGTCGATCTTCAACATGCTGTTCAGCCTGAATGCGACTGGTGAGGTGAAGGTGCTCGATCTCTACGCTGGCTGTGGAGCGCTCGGAATCGAGGCGCTGAGCCGTGGTGCAGAGCGCTGCACGTTCGTGGAGCAAGATCGTCGGGCCGTCGAGTGCATTCGTTCCAACCTCGATGCACTCGGATTCGGCGATCGAGCCACCGTGATTCAGGCCGATGTGTTGCCCTGGGTCGAGAAGAATTCCGAGTCATTTGACGTCGTCCTCGCCGACCCACCATATGCCGATGACTCGTGGACCGAGATCCTCGACGACCTCGATGCGCGCTGGCTCGTCGCCGAGGCTGCGTCGAGTGTGGAACAACATCCACGATGGGATGTCGTTCGGGAGAAGACGTACGGGACTACCGTGGTGACCGTGTTCGCCAGACAAGGATCCGCTTCGTGACGGTCGTGCTGTATCCCGGGTCCTTCGATCCGGTACACAACGGCCATGTCGAGCTCGTACAGACCGCGGCCGGTCTGTTCGATCGCGTGATTGTCGCGGCGATGCGGAATCCCTCCAAGGGGGACCCCCTTCTCACGCTCGAGGAACGCGAGCAGGTCCTCAACGAGACGTTCGCTGGTCTCGACAACGTGACCATCACGATGTTCTCCTCGCTTGTGGTGGACCTTGCGCAGGAGTTGGAAGCCGATTTCATCGTCAAGGGACTGCGAGCAGTTTCCGACTTCGAATCTGAGCTGCAGATGGCACAGATGAACCTGGCGATCTCTGGTGTGCACACACTCTTCATCCCATCGGCGTCCGAGCGGTCATTTCTTGCATCCCGACTTATTCGCGAGATTGCTCGATTCGGCGGCGACATCTCATCGATGGTTCCCGAACCGGCGCTCCGAATCCTCCGAGAGAAGAACTCATCATGACCAACACCGTGTACAACGACAACGAAGGAAGCCATCGCGAGCCACTGCCGATCGAAGCTTCAGTGCATCACAGCCCTGAGGTACATGAGCTTCTCTTGGCAGCGATCGAAATGGTGGAGACAGCGCGTCCGATGCCGCTCTCGACATCGTTGATGATCAACGGCGAGCCGCTGCTCGGTCTGTTGCATGACGCAATTGCCCTTCTGCCAGAAGAGTTGCGCGCAGCCCGTTGGTTGCTTCGCGAACGCGAAGAGTATCTCGAAGGGGTTCGCCGCGAGGGCGAGGAGATCACCGCCATTGCCAGGTCTCGCGCAGAACGGATGGTCGAACGCACCGAAGTCGCAAAGTCCGCCGAGCAGCGCGCAGAACGGATTCTCGCCGATGCCGAATCGCAAGCGCGACTCATGCGAAGAGAGACCGAGGACTTCTGTGACGCCCGGCTGGCATCGTTGGAGGGAATTCTCGATCGAACTCGAACGGTTGTCGCGACCGGACGGACCCGGCTGCAGGGAACGTCTCCCATCGATCTCACCGATGATGTTGTCGAACCATCGGTCACGGTCGAGCGAGCGGAGCTGTTCGACCAAGACTTCTCGTGACCGCGTGGCCTGAGCTCGAGCTCTCCATTGCGGGTCTTCGACGACAAGACAACCTGGCTGATCTCAAGCGCCGCACGAGCGATGCGTCTTCGGTCACCTTCGACATCACGGTTGCAGCGAAGGACTTGGCGATTACGACGAGTCGAATTCCTGACGGTGAACCGATCCTGGTCCAGGGCTCCGCCGAGTCCGGACTCTCGGGAATCGAACTGCGCGGGACGGTCACGAGCGCTTGGGAGGGCGAATGCCGTCGTTGTCTCGACGTTGTTCGTAGTCGTGTGGAGATCGACCTGCATGCGACGTTTCTGGAAGACGGATCGAACGCTGATGATGCTGACGCCTACACGTTCGATGGCGAGACGATCGATGTCGGCGAGGTCGTTCGCGAAGAATTGATGCTCTCATTGCCACTGTCTCCGTTGTGCACCGAAGAATGTGCAGGTGCCGATCCGGACCATTTCTCGCACCTGGACGACAACGACTCAGATGCCAGAGATACCGATTCACCGACGATCGACCCACGTTGGGCGGCACTGTCCGAACTCACATTTGATGAAGAGTGAGCGGTAGCAGATAACCTGTGGCCCTTGTGCGCCCAATCCTTGGCGCCCGGAGAACCTCCGAAAAAGTTCGAATACCTCACAGGTGACGTCATGGCCGTTCCAAAGAAAAAGACCTCGAAGTCGAAGAGCCGGAGCCGCAAGGCTTCCGCGTGGCGTATCCGCGCCACCGGCCGGTCCAACTGTCCGCGATGCAGCACCGCAAAACGTCCACACACCGTGTGTGACAACTGCGGCTGGTACGCCGGTCGCCAAGCCATCGAAGTCGACTGATCGAGGTCGGAGAGATGTTGCCCATTGCGGTTGACGCAATGGGGGGCGACAACGCCCCAGCAGCCATCGTCGCTGGCGCACGCCGTGCGCAAGAAGAACGCGGAATCCCTGTTGTGCTCGTCGGGCGTTCCGAGGAGATGGGCGACGTAGGGGGGCTCGAAGTGATCGAGGCCTCTGAAGTGATCGCGATGGACGCAGACCCGGGCTCGAGCGTCAGAACGATGAAGGACTCGTCGCTCGTGCGGGCCGCAGAGGCGGTCCGAGACGGAGCTGCATCAGCAATGGTCAGCGCTGGCAACACGGGTGCCACGATGGCGTCCGCCCTGTTGCGAACGGGGCGAGTCAAGGGAGTCTCGCGTCCGGCGATCGCCACGGCGATTCCGGGTCCGTCGGGACCGCCGACGGTGTTGCTCGATGCGGGAGCAAACGCAGAATGCCGGGCCGACTGGCTCGTGCAGTTCGCTCAGA
>CAJQNJ010000164.1 GCA_905479685.1 uncultured Acidimicrobiales bacterium | reverse complement strand
GACGAAAACGACGATGCCACCGGTAATCCGCAGCGAAGCCAGGGTGATGCCGAACATCTTGAAGATCAGATTGCCTGCCACGCTGACGACAGCGATGATGGCGAAGGCCAATAAGACACCCTTGGCTGCGATAGCCTTCTTGGTAGCACTGTCGTCCCCACTGGTTATGCCGATAAACGTGGCGGTATTGGAAATCGGGTTCATGATGGCAAAGTAGCCTGCCAACGCTGTCATGCCGAATCCGATATGACTGATCGTCGAGTCCATCCTATGACTCCATAGTCTTCCTGGTTTCCTGCGGGTCGGAGATCTCCGTCGCGTTCATCATCAAAGCATCATATATGTGATGTTTAGAAAGCTGAAGTGTCGAGACAGTATCCTGCGAAACAACGTCCGATACCTCCTACAGCTGTGATTCGATCGGTAGTAGCTTCATCATCGCCACCGCGATCTTCAGTCCGGTGCTGGCGTAGGGCTCTGAATCGAAGACGACCTCCTTGCCGTCCTCGCGCCCGGTCCACCGCAGCGCCTCCTTCCCATTCTCATCAGTCTCGAGTGTCACCCGGAACGCCACGTCCTCGATATGGCGATCGAATTCGTCGGTCGAATCCCCCGCCGTCTGGGCGTCCCAGAACAACATGCCTATCTCGTTGTTGATGTGGAGCGAGCGCTGGTCGAAGTTGAACGAGCCGACAAACATGATCTCGCGGTCGAAAACCATGGTCTTGGCATGCAAGCTCGACTTCTTCAGGCCCGGCAACCAACTGAAGATCTTCCGTTCGTGGGCCTTCAGCCGCTCGTTGAGCTCGTAGAGCTCCACTCCGCAGCGTAACAGCGGCTTGCGGTACTTCGAGTAGCCGGCGTGCACCGCTGCCACATCGTTCGAGACCAACGAGTTGGTCAGGATCCGCACCCGAACCCCGGCCTGGCTCAGCTTGCACAGCGCCTCGGTCGCCGGCTGGCCCGGCACGAAGTACGGTGAGACGATGACCACGTCACTCTTGGCAGCGGTGATGTAGGGCGCCAGCTGCGAAATCAGCAGCTCCTGCTGCCAGTTCTCATCGTGCGCCTTCTTCTCGGAGGAGTCGTGCACGATCTTGCCATCGGTCCACCGAAAATCGACGGTTTGTGCACGAATGGCATCGGCCAACGGCGAGTCGTCGAGCGCCTGTAGGTAGGCGGTCGTCGCACTCGCATCGAAGAAGGCCTTTTTGCCTTTACGCAGCTGTTCGAGCTCCTCCTCAGTCCCCTGCCGAACGAGAGTTCTCGCCGGATAGGCATACTCGCTGTTCCAGTAGTCGTCGAATTCGGTCTCGACATCCTGGACCACCGGACCCACCGCCAGGACATCCCGATCGGTAAACGCCAGATCCGGATCCGCAGCAAAGTACTCGTCACCGATGTTACGGCCCCCGAGAATGGTCGCCTGGTTGTCGACGGTGTAGGTCTTGGCGTGCATACGATAGTTCACGTCACTGAGGCGCGTGATGTACTGCAGCATTCTGGATTTGCCGCGGACCCAGGGGTTGAAGAACCTCACTTCGATCTGTGAATGAGCATCCAGCGCCACCCAGGCGTCTTCCCCCTCGTTGCCGTACATGTCATCGATCAACATCCGCACCCGAACACCCCGATCCGCCGCCGACAGAACCTCATTGAGGAGCAGATTGCCGACCGTGTCGTGATGGAACATGTAGTACTGCAGGTCGATACTGCTCTCGGCCTGCCGCGCCAGCAGCGCTCGCGCGACGAACGCGTCCCGGCCGCTGCGAAGCATCAGCACACCGTTCTTGCCAGGATGGGCTGCGAGCTTATCGGCCAGCTGCTGACCCAAACTCGTCTGCTCGGCCTCAGTTGTAGGGATGGCGCGACTCTCGCTGCGACCATTGTTTTCAGGCAGCTTCATACAACCTCCCAATAGAAGCACCGGAACTGCGATGGCAATCAGATTCCTGATGAGAATCACGGCTCGTCTCAGTCTGCAACCTCTTCAGGCCTGACGCGGAGTGAAGGGACGCAGCTCTTCCTGCCCCTCGTGGATGACGGCGTAGCTCGATTCCGGAACCTCGTTCCAGGCGCCGGCGAGGTCACCGAGGGGCTCCGACACCACGAGACGAGTCTCTTCGGACACCTCGTGCAGCACCGGGTTGTCGGGGTATTGGGCACGGAGCGTGCCGACGTCGGTGCTGTAGAAGAGCGATCGGGATCTCCCCTCGCTCGAGTAGCGAAACACCCACAGGCTGGCGCCGTCGGTCGTGGCTACCGTCATCTGGATCGGTTCTTTCACCTCGTGCTTCCGGCCCGTCTCCTCGATAAAGCCGACCGCTCGCTCGACCGCAGCGGGCGGGTCGTCTTCGAGGCCGAAGGTGACGGCGAGAAAGAAGAACAGCTCGGTGTCGGTGGAGCCCTCGATCTGGGCGTAGAGCGAAGGATCGACCGCAAACGCCAGGTCGCGCTTCACCGCATCGAAAT
Source organism: uncultured Acidimicrobiales bacterium (assembly GCA_905479685.1). Classification (GTDB taxonomy): domain Bacteria; phylum Actinomycetota; class Acidimicrobiia; order Acidimicrobiales; family SHLQ01; genus SHLQ01. The sequence goes on along the minus strand of CAJQNJ010000164.1, from coordinate 597 downwards.
CGCTGATCAGGCCGTTGTGCATCCAGAGCCAGTGCCCGTGCCGGAACGGATGACAGTTCGTCTGCTGGATCGCGCCACCGCTCGATGCCCGGATGTGGGCGAAGAAGACCGGCGCTTCGAGGTGGCGGGCCAGGTCCAGGAGATTGCGATCGTTCCAGGCCGGCGCCACGCTGTGGTAGACGGCCGGCCCTTCACCGGATCCGTACCAGCCGAGCCCGAATCCGTCCCCGTTCGTCGTCTCCGCCCCCAGCCGGGAGTGGAGACTCTGGTCGATTAGCGAGTGGGTGGGCTTGATCAGAAGCTCTTCCAGCAGCACGGGAGATCCCGAATACGCCATCCATCTACACATGATGGTCTCTCCTTTTAGAAGTGGGCAAGGTCGATAAAGAATGCGTATACCTGGGGCACGATGATGAAAGCAAGCGCTCAGGCGAGGACGATGACGAGGGGACCGGCCATGGTCAAGAGCACGTTCGCGAAGGCGTAGGTGCCGGTGTAACCCAGCGCGGGAAGATCACTCTTCGCCTCGCCGGTCACCACGCTGAGGGCGGCACCGCTGGTCATCGCGCCCGTGATCGCGCCGAACAGGATCACCGG
>CAJQNJ010000163.1 GCA_905479685.1 uncultured Acidimicrobiales bacterium | reverse complement strand
CGGAAGCTGGCCAAGAAGTTCGAAGAGGCGCAGTTGCCATTCCTGTATTACGAGAACATCGATGGCGGGCACTCTGCGGCTGCAAACCAAACCGAAGCAGCCAAGCGCACCGCCCTCGAGTACACGTATCTCATGCAACAGTTGGCGAAGCCGACTGCGTAATCCAGTTGGCGAAGCCGACTGCGTGAATTAGCTCAGTCGGAGAGCGCCTGATTCAGGTTGCCTGAACGAAGTCCTTCGAGGTCGAGGGTGACGTACCGGTAGCCCGCTTGCTTCACGGCGTGCACGACCTGCTCTCGCATCTCGACCACCCTCGAGAGCGACTCGATCGGAACCTCGATCCGGGCGATGTCTTCATAGTGCCGGACACGTATCTCGGGAAACCCCATCTGCTTCAGCGCGAGTTCTGCCCCTTCGACGCTGGTGAGGCGTTCGATCGTGACCGCCGTGCCGTAGGGGATCCGAGAAGCCAGACAGGCAGCTGCGGGTTTGTCCGCAGTTGCCAGACCAAGCTGTCGACTTGCGGTTCTGACGGCGTCTTTGTCCAACCCGGCGTCGACCATCGGAAATCGTGCGCCGCGTTCTGCCGCTGCACGTTGCCCGGGACGGTGGTCACCGAGGTCATCGAGGTTCACGCCCAGAACCACAGTCGCATCGAGCGCATCTGCAATCGGCTGCACGGCATCCATCAGCGCGTCCTTGCAATGGAAACACCGATCACCGTCGTTCAACCGGTATGCGGCATTCTCCATCTCCGACGTCTCGACCTGTCGCCACTCGAGGCCCCACGCAGCAGCGAGCTCCTCACATTCGTCGCGTTCGGCACCAGCCAGTGATGGTGAAACCGCGGTCACTGCAACCGCGTTATTCGCACCGAGGGTTTCGGAGGCGACATATGCAAGAAGCGCAGAGTCGACGCCACCGCTGAAGGCGACGACCACACGCTCGAGTTGGAGAAGTTCGTGGCGAAGCGCATCGAGAGTCTGCACCTCACCAGTCTGGGGTTCGAAACACCGGTTCGTGCGCGGGAGTAGGGTCCACGATTGTGCGAAACCACCCCTACCCCATGGTCGATGCCGAATCGATCGGATGGCTCACGACCGAGCAGATGATCGAGGTCGATCGGGTGATGATCGAGGATCTTCACATCGAGTTGATTCAAATGATGGAAAACGCTGGTCGGAACCTCGCTCGGACTGCGTTGGATCTCTTCTCTCCCGGTCACGTGACCGTGTGTGCTGGATCGGGTGGCAACGGAGGAGGTGGCCTGGTCGCGGCACGCCACCTCCACAATGCCGGTGTCGAGGTTGAGATCGTGCTGGCGGCAGATCGAGACCGCTATGCACCCGTGCCCGCTCATCAACTGGACATCGTCGAGCGGATGGCTCTGCCGGTGGTGGATGATCCCTCCGGTCCCACCGACCTGGTTCTCGACGCGGTGATCGGCTATTCCCTGAGGGGTGCACCCCGAGGTAGGGCTGCGCAAGTGATGGAGACGATGGCCGCAAACACGGCGCCCACGTTGTCACTCGATGCGCCGAGCGGGCTCGACACATCGACCGGCGCGCTCGGTGGCCTGCACATTCGAGCGGACGCCACAGTCACGCTCGCTCTGCCAAAGGTCGGCCTCCGAGACGTCGAGGCTGTCGGCGATCTGTTTGTGGCCGATATTTCGGTTCCCGCCTCGGTCTACGACGACATGAACGCAGGGCCCGCCCCGGACTTCAGCTCGAGCCCGGTCGTCGCGATCGGAACCGCGTCCGACTAGCCGATGCGGTATGGGCGAAGCCGCTCGTACATGGGAAGTGCAACCTCGAGCGCATGTTCGACACCAGGCAGCAACTCGGCCTCCTTGTCGACGTAGGGCTGCCAACCCGTCGATTTGTGAACGCCGTCGTACCAGTGTGGCGCCCAGACCCCATCCTCGGGTTTTGGCCCTGCGGGCCAGCTGAGCATCGCATCGTCGAACTCGAGGCCCAATTGATCACACAACTCGGTCAACACCGATTCCGGGTCAGCGAGCAGAATCCGCGTGTCGACCACGATCGGCTCCTCCCCCACGTCCAACAAGGTGTCGAGGATCTCGATGAGTTCGGGAAATCCGGTGTCATCGATGGTGGCGTCAGGCAGTCTGACTTGGAGCGACGTGAGCATGTCGTGTGGTTCACGGGTGAGCAGCACGTTTCGGAACTTCGGGAGGAACGAGCGGTCGATGTCGACCAGGTGCTTGGCCATCTGCTTGAAGAACACGACAGGTGTGTCGTAATCGGCCAGCATCACATCTCGCACGACCGCGTCGCCGTCATTGTCTTGTGATGCCATCACCTCGAGGTCCCCCGGATGACGCCGGCCCGTGACCCGCAGATAGTGGGCGTAGATGGGTTCGTCGAAGACGATCGTGTCGGACCGTTCGCGCCATGAATACATCATCGCCGTCGAGAGGTTGCGCGGGCTGGACCACATATTGATGCGAAGCGTCATGGTGTTGGGGCGATGCGGAGCGTCATCTTCTGGCGAGGTCCTCGTCGATCGCTGCACGATAGAGGTCGATCAGGCGGGCGGTCATCGGGCCCATGCCAGAGCCATCGCCGATCGTCCGGCCATCAACTTCACGAACAGGGGTGAGTCCACCGAATGT
>CAJQNJ010000162.1 GCA_905479685.1 uncultured Acidimicrobiales bacterium | reverse complement strand
GTCACGAGCTGGCCGGTTGCGTCGATGACCTCCTTTGCCTCGGGCTGGGGGTCGGTGGACGATCCGAGCCCAACCACGAGTCCGTCGCTGATCGAAATCCATCCTCCGCGGAGCTCGGTTCGCGAGTCGTCCATCGTTGCGATCAGGCCAGCATCTCGAATCAGCAGGTCGACTGTCATCAGGCTATTCTTCTCCACGTGCAGCATTCGGGGTCAGACCCCAAATGCACCGCCGACTACCCCCAACGTGGGGGTCAGCGGGCGAACTGCCATGCGGCGACGAACAGGCCGAAGATGATGACGAACGCGCGGAGCGCGTTGATGGGTACCTGGCGGGCCCAGCGAGATCCATACCGCCCTCCAATCCAGCTCCCTATGAATATGGGTACCACCGGCCACCACGAGACGTAGCCGGCGATCGTGTAGGCGACGGCGGCCATTGTGGTGCCGATGCTCATTGCAATGTTCTTCGCCACGTTCGCGCTGAAGAAGTCCCCAAAACTGCGAATCGTGAACATCGCCAGCATGATGTTGCCGACGCCCGACCCGAAGTAGGTCAAGTAGATCGAGAACACGAACACGAGCGCGGCACCAACGAGTCCGTCGGTCAGCGACGGTGCCGACTGTTGCGCCCACGTTCGCAGCATTGGGCTGATGGCAAAAAGAAGCGTTGCAGCAAGAATCAGCCACGGAACGAGCTGTTCGAAGACATCAGCGCCCGTAGAGAGGAGCAGGATGATTCCGACCAGCCCTCCCGCTACGACGAGCGAGAGCTCGCGTGGATAGCGTCGTCTTTGCGCGACGACCTCTGGCCAGAACTCCGGGATCGCGGCAAGGTTTGCAGGAGTGAGTGCTGCGAGGGTGGTGGTGGCCGCTGAGAGAGGCGTGAGCCCCGTGAGCAACAAAGCGGGGTAGGTGAAGAAGCTTCCACCGCTCGACACGGAGTTGATGACTCCGCCGAGCAGTCCGGCAACGAGAAGAAGGAGCCACTCGCCGATACTCATCGTGCTGATCGCGCTCCGAGCTCAACCACCGGCCATTGCGAGACCCAGTTCCTCTCGGGTTGCCGACGTTCTGTCGACCATGGCAACGAGCTGACCTTCGAACATCACCGCAATCCGGTCGGCGAGGCCCAAGATCTCGTCGAGGTCCTCACTGATCATCAAAATGGCGACGCCGACATTTCGTTGTTGGACCAGTTCGGCGTGGATGTACTCTGCTGCGCCGATGTCGACGCCTCGAGTGGGCTGGGCGGCGAGGATCACGCTCGGTTTGCTATCGAGCTCCCGCGCCATGATCAGCTTCTGAATGTTCCCTCCCGACAACGCGCTCGTTTTGGTGGAGAGAGATGGCGTCTTGACCGAGAACTGATCGACGAGTCGTTGACAGTGCTCACGGATCTTGGCGAAGTCGAAAAGGCCGCGGCTCCGGAACCGTGGGTCACCGTGGTTGATGAGGAGAAGATTCTCGCTCACCTCGAAATCTCCGACAGCTCCGTCTTTCATGCGTTCTTCGGGAACGTATGCGAGACCAACAGCTCGGGTCTGGGAAGGATTCGCCTTCGTGAGGTCGATGTCGTCGATGGTCACCGACGAGCCGGCCTCGGCCGGCCGAAGTCCTGCGATCGTCTCGGCCAACTCTCGTTGGCCGTTTCCCGAAACCCCCGCAATACCGACGATCTCGCCAGCGTGTACGTCAAGACTCACGTTGTTCACGGCCATGGTTCCGCGATCGCCTTTGACCGAGACATGACGTAGTTGCAGTCGCGCCAGACCGAGATCGACGTGCGGTTTATCCGGCGACAGGTTGACCTCGCGCCCGACCATCATTTCGGCGAGCTGTTGACGGTTGGCTTCAGCGGGCGTCGTGTAGCCGGTGACTCGACCGTTGCGCAACACCGTGATGCGGTCACTCAGCTCGAGGACCTCATGAAGTTTGTGGGAGATGAAGACGATACCTGTGTCGTTCGCTGTCATCTGACGAAGGATCACGAACAGATCGTCGACCTCCTGCGGAGTCAAGACCGCCGTCGGCTCGTCGAGTACGAGGAGTTCGGCATCTCGATATAACGCTTTGATGATTTCGACCCGTTGCCGTTCGCCTACAGAGAGTTTCCAGATCTCGATCCCCGGGTCGACCGAGAGGCCGTATTGCTCGGAGATCTCGAGGATGCGTGCGGACACCGCATCGAGATCAGTGCGAAACCCACGAGCTGAAGGCAGGCCAAGAGCCACGTTCTCCGCGACCGTGAGAGTTGGGACCAACATGAAGTGCTGGTGCACCATGCCAACGCGTTTCTCGATTGCGCTCGTCGGTGAGGTGATCGAGGCCACCTCACCGCGCAGTCGAACCTCGCCGCTGTCGGGTTGGTAGAGCCCGAAGAGGATCTTCATGAGTGTGCTCTTGCCCGCGCCGTTCTCGCCCAACAACGTGTGCACCTCTCCACCTCGCACGTCGAACGACACGTTGTCGTTCGCAAGCACGCCGGGGAAGCGCTTCGTGATGTTGCGCATTTCGAGCAGGGGAGCAGTCTTCATCAGATCCTCTTCGGGCTATTGCCGTCGTACTGACTAGTTGGTCTTGATGT
>CAJQNJ010000161.1 GCA_905479685.1 uncultured Acidimicrobiales bacterium | reverse complement strand
CGACGGATGGAAGTCCGCGGTGAGCGCCTCGGCGAGAGTGAGTCCTGTGCCTCCCTCGGGGAAGTTGACCGCGCAGGGTCGGGCCCCGGTAGCGATCACGAGGTGATCGATGTCGTCGTGCGACGCACCGGGTGTGAACCGAGAGTTGGTTCGGATCGTCACGCCATGACGGGCACATGCAGCAATCTGCTGTTCAATCATCGTGAGGAAATCATGCCGTTTGGGCATGTGTTCCAACCAGCGCATCTGTCCACCAAGGTGCTCATCGCTCTCGAACAGCTCCACCTGGTGCCCGCGTGCGGCGGCAACCCACGCTGCTTCGAGCCCGGCCGGACCACCGCCGATAACAACAACTCGCTTCGACGCAAGAACCGGATCTTGCGTGGCGTCGGTGACCCAGGCTCGTTCGCGGCCGACCGTCGGATTCACCACACACGTGATCGGGAGGCCCTTCTCGAGGAACCCTGCACACCCCTGATTGCACCCAACACATGACCGGGTTTCTTCGACTCGACCCTCGAGTGCCTTGTTCACCAGCGCAGGGTCGGCAATATGCGCACGTGCCATGCCGATGAGATCTGCCCCGCCGGAGCTCAGAACTTCCTCGGCATCATCGATCGAACGGAACTTGCACACCGCCATGACCGGCATCGAGTGCCCGGCAGCGCGCAGACTCTGTCGGATCTGCGGCGCCAGATGGCGAAATGAATCCATCGGAAAAGTCATGTCGGCTATCTGGGTCGAGAGTGAGTAGCTGCCGTGATACGCCGAGTGCGAGACGTTGACGAAGTCGGTCGCTACCCGGTCGACGATCGACGGCACGATGCGCTGCATATCGGTGAGTGTGAGTCCTCCGGGCGCGTACTCGTCGGCGCTCACCCGAATGCCCATGCACACGTCTGGGCCGACCTCGTCCCTGACCGCACGGAGCACCTCGATGGCGAACCGCATCCGGTTCGTTTCGGATCCGCCGTAGTCGTCGGAGCGCTCGTTCGTCGCTGGCGACAGGAATTGCTGGAGGAGGTGGCCGTGGCCGACGTGGATCTCGAGTCCGTCGAAGCCGGCCGCGAGGACGTTCTGGGCGCTGACGACGTGCCCGTCGATCACGGCCCTTATGTCCGCGTCGTTCATCACATGGGGTGCGGTCGACGCTGCGTCCCATGCGATCGCCGATGGGCCCCATGACGGAAGGCGAAGCGAGTCGCCATCGACCTGTCGGCCGAGATGGATGATCTGGCCGAAGATCTTCGTGCCATGAGCATGTACTGCTTGTGCGACCTCCGACAGGGGTTCCACACAGCGAGAGTCGTAGGCGGCCAGGCCCTGTGGCTTCCCGAGGCTGGTCGGGTGGACGCGGAGCGATTCCATGATGATGAGGCCGACACCACCGCGTGCGCGGGCCTCGTGATACGCGACGTGGGTGTCTGTCGGCAGATGATCGATCCCGAAGTTCGTGGTGTGCGCGGGAACGAAGATGCGGTTGCGCAATTCCACCCTTCCGACCATCGTTGGCCGCAACCACGTCTGTGAAGATTTCTCAGAAGAAATGTCATTTACCTTGACCTGCATGAAGGTCGAGCCTAGGTTCACGTCCGCGATGCGGACAACTGGTTGCATTGTGGACATGAAATATTTCGAGGGGATACGGGGGGCCGTGACGAAACCTGATGATTCCGACGATGGCCTCATCCGGTCTGTCACTCGCTCCTTCGACGTGCTGTTCGCCGTCGCGGAGTCCGAACGGCCGCTGTCGGTCGTATCGCTCTCGAAGATCCTCGGTCTTCCTCGTCCGACGATTCATCGGATTCTCAACACGCTCGTCGCCTCAGGCGTCGTTGCCCGCGTCGACTCGGACAAGACCTATGTGGTCACACCGAAGCTCGCCCTCACGACGGCAGCAAATGCCAGTACGGCAGCACTCGGCGACATCGTCATGCCCTACCTGCATCGCCTTGTTGCGATCAGCGAGGAGACCGCCAGCCTCCATATCCGGGCCGGTGATCTCCGGGTGTGCGTCGCCGAGGTCGAGGGGTCGCGCGGAATCCGCTGGGTGCGCGGCCCGGGTTGGAGCGCCCCGATCTGGTCTGGCGCTGTTGGCAGACTCCTGCTCGCTGGGGTGCCCGATGAGGAGCGCAACGAGATCCTGAGCCGCAACGAGTTGCGTGCCATCGCGAGCAATACGGTCGTCGATGTACCCGAGTTGTGCAGCCTCATCGAGACCGTGCGCGCAGACGGGTGGAGCAGTAGCCAGAGCGAAACCGTGGACGGGGCGGCGGCGACAGCAGCCCCCGTCAGCGACGCAAACGGAAAGACGATCGGCGTGCTGAGTCTGTATGCATCTGCCGACCGCTTGCCACACATGATCTCTTTGGTTGACGAATTGCAGCAGGCTGCCACCGAGGTGAGCGAGAATTGGGCGATGATGTCGCCTTCAGCGGCTGCGAACAGCCAGACACACGATCTTCAAAAAGCGATATGAGGGGAGCGCACAGCGCCATGACACAAACAAAGGGAACAACATGAGGAAATCAAGCAGCAGACTCTGGAGACTGGTGGCGCTGATGGCCGCGCTCGCTCTTCTCGCAGGAGCGTGCGGTAGCGACGACGACACCTCGTCTGACGCCGAAGACGCAACAACAACTACCACCGAGGCACCCGACGAAACCACGGAGGCACCTGCCGCTGAGGTTCCGGGTCTTGTTGAGGATGGCAAGTTGATCGTGGTGACGACGGGGAACTTCCCGCCGTTCACGTCGATCGATCCCGATTCGGGCGAGAACGTTGGGTATACGATCGACATCGTTCGTGAGGTGGCGGATCGTCTCGGGCTGGAGCTCGAACTTCCGACCGTGGATTTTGTGGCTGAGCTCGAGGGCTTGTCGCAGGGTCTCTACGACATTGCTGATTCGGGTATTTGGCCGACGCCTGAGCGTCAGGAGAGCTTCTTGTTCTCCCGGCCGATGACGTCGACGGGCATCGTGGCGCAGGTTCGTGCCGAGGATGCTGGTACGGCTGGGTTGGGCGATCTGACTGGGTTGAACGCTGGTGGTATTCAGGGCAGTTCGCAGGAGGCCTACCTTCTCGAGAACGAAGCTGAGCTCGGTTATGCCAGTTACTCGGGCTTTGCTGGTGCTGGTGAAGGATTGACTGCGTTGAAGCAGGGTCGTGTCGATGCATTGAGCCAGGACACGTTGGTGGCTGGGTTCGCGTCGGTGAACGATCCTGAGTTGGCGGTTGCTGGTCCGAC
>CAJQNJ010000160.1 GCA_905479685.1 uncultured Acidimicrobiales bacterium | reverse complement strand
ATTCGATAGCCTCGGCGTACGCACGCCTTCCGGAGGTTCGCCATGGCGATCATCGCCCAAACGCCAATCGTTCCAACCACAGACATCAGTGTGATCACCGACGAGTTCGATCTGAGCACGATCACCACCACGGACGCCGTCGTCGCGGTCGTCGCCCTCGTGTCGAGTGTCCTGCTCTCGTGGATCACAAAGCGAGTGCTGCGGCGAGTCATGAACGACATCGACGGAATGCCGGTGCTGGCCGCCGACGTCATTGCCCGGATCGTGAGCTACGTGATCCTCACGCTGGGCGTAGTGATGGCGCTCGAAGCGTTGGGCTTCTCGTTCGGGCTCTTTGGGTCAGTGTTCATGCTGCTCATCATTTTGGTCGTTCTCGCCGCCAAGCCACTCCTCCAGGATCTCGGTGCAGGCCTCATCATCCAGCTGCGCCGGCCGTTCCACGTCGGTGATCAAGTTGTCATGAACGAGGTCGAGGGAAATATCGACGAGGTCAGCGCTCGCACAGTTCGGGTCATCACTGTCGACGGTAAGCGGGTTCACCTCCCGAACAGGGCTGTTCTCGAGGGTGTCATCACGAACCTCAGCAGCGAAGGCCAGCGAATGACAACATTTCTCGTCGGCGTAGCGTACGACACCGACCTCGAGCAAGCTCGCGAGGTCATCGTGACTGCACTAGGCACCACCACCGCCGTTCGTGCAGAACCGCCACCCGAGGCGTTCGTTGAGGAATTCGGCGAATCAACCATCAACATCGCCTGCCGTTTCTGGCACGAACCGCAGATCCAAGCAGAATGGGCCGCTCGCGACGAGGCCATGAGGGCCGTGAAGCGAGCCCTCGATGAGCACGGGATCACGATTGCGTTCCCCCAGCGCGTGTTGTGGAATGCACCGCCCGCTGGCTGAACGCTCCGAGGGATGAAGTCACCAAGCCAAATCTGTTGGTTACCGAAGTTGATCAGAACTCCGACCTTCCGTCACTGGTATGGTCTCACTGACCAGAAGACCTCACAAAGAGAAGCGGCAGATAGATGAACAACGTCATTGCACGAGCAGCGAACACTGAACTCGTCGTAGCGAAGGCCAGCTGAGCCTCATGCTTCTTGCCGAATTCGGTACAGGGCAGGTCTTTTGGTCCGTCCTGTGGCTCTCGCTTTTCGTGCTCTACGTCTTCCTGGTCATGATGGTGTTCGGCGAAGTCATCCAGGCGCCGTATCTATCAGGCGCGGCAAAGGCCATATGGATGGTTGGGATCATCATCTTGCCGTTCCTCGGAGTTCTGATCTTTCTGATTGCGCATGGTGGTGACCTGCACCGCCGCAGCCAGGGCGGCTTCCTGACAGAGGATGAGGCCTACGCAACAGGGCAAGTCTCCTATTTCACCGAGGATCCGTAGGCAGGCGTCCAACGCGCCCTCGAATCGTCGACCCAATCTGTCTCGTGGGAACATTGTCCAATGCAGGACGTGGCAATCATCGCTGGAGTGGTGTTGGTCTACGGCTTCGGGTCGGAGATGTTGGCCCGACGGTGGATCACCGGCCCCATGTTCTTCGTCGCAGCTGGCATTGTTCTGGGCGACGCTGGGCTGAAGTGGTTCGAGTTCAGCGCCGGGAACGAAGGCGTGCAGCGGCTCGCTGAGGCGACCCTTGTCCTGGTGCTGTTCGCGGATGCAACCCGGATCGACCTCAAGGCACTCGCCAACGGCTGGCGACTCCCGGCGCGACTCCTCGGCATCGGTTTCCCGCTCACGGTCATGGCCGGCATCCTGCTCGGGGTCGCCGTCCTCGGCCTGAAATGGCAAGAAGCTGGACTCCTCGCCGCCGTCCTCACTCCGACCGACGCTGCACTGGGCGCGGCGGTCGTCACCGATGAGAGGCTGCCCGTTCGCATACGTCAGGCGCTCAACGTAGAGAGTGGGCTGAATGACGGCCTCGCCGTGCCGGTCGTGGCGGTCTTCGGCGCACTCGTGCTCAGTGAGACCGCCGGATTTGGAAGTGGCTTGGTCGGAGAAGCGCTCACCGAACTCGCTCTCGGGGTGCTCTGGGGTGTTGGGCTGGGTTGTGGCGGCGGCTTCCTGCTTCGCTTCGCCGCCGAGCGGAAATGGGCCGAGCCGATCTGGCAGCAGCTGTCGACGCTTTCCATCGCCGTTCTCGCCTTCACTGGCGCAGACCTGATCGGGGGAAACGGATTCGTGGCCGCCTTCACCGCCGGCCTCGCCTTCGGGCAGATCGCTGGACGTCACTGCACGGGAATACAGAACTTCACGATCGACTTCGGCGAGGGACTGGCCGGGGCGACCTTCGCCGTGTTCGGCGCCATCATTGCCGGACCTGCGCTCGACCGGGTGACGTGGGAGATCCTCCTCTACTCGCTGTTGTCACTCACTCTGGTCCGGATGATTCCCGTCTCAATCTCGATGCTCGGCAGTCACGTCCGATTCCACACCCGGCTGTTTCTCGGTTGGTTCGGTCCTCGAGGGCTTGCATCGATCGTCTTCGGGCTTCTCGTGCTCGAGAATAGCGCTGAGCCCAGCTCATCTCAGCCCCTCTTCGACGTCGTTGCGTGGACGGTGCTGCTCAGCATCGTCCTCCACGGACTCACTGCCCAACCCTTTGCCAGAGCGCTCGCCGATGAGCTCAACGCCATGGAAGATGAGCACCCCGACATGCCAGAGCACGAAGTCGTGCCAGAAATGCCGGTTCGAGTGAGACCGGCCCAACGGATCAATCTTTCGACGTAGCCGCGGGACATGAATCCTGACGCAACGTGAGGATTTGACTCTGCTGTGCCTTTGCCGGATCATTGACGCGACTCGGGTATACCGCGTCTTCATCTATCGAAGAGGTACGCATAATGTTGTTGGCTCAATTCGGAACTGGTCAGGTGCTCTGGTCAATTCTCTGGTTCACCCTGTTCTTCATGTGGATCTGGCTAGTCATCTCAGTCTTCTCCGACATCATCAGAGCACAATCGATGTCAGGTTGGTCGAAGGCCATCTGGACGATCGCGATCCTTGTCCTGCCATATCTTGGCGTCTTCATCTATCTGATCGTGAACGGCGACGACATGAACCGCAGGGGAGTCGAGGCGGCGCAGGCGCAGAACGATGCAATGCAGTCGTACATCCGACAGGCCGCAGGCACTACTGGCAGCGCAAGTGACGAGTTGGCCAAGCTGGCCGACCTCCACGCCAAGGGAACCCTCGATGACGCCGAATACGCCGCCGCCAAAGCCAAGGTGCTCGGCTAGCGGGGCGAAGTTCATCTCTGGTGCGGCGGGTCTTCGCCAATGCGGGTGAGGACCGCCGCACCAAAGTTTCACGGAATGTCGGAGCGGACCGGTGGAAGAGCCGAAGGACCAATCAGCGGATGCGCGTATGGGCGTTTCCCAACGCGAGCGACCAGGCCCACGCGCTCCGGGGCCCAAAACGAACGGATCCTCGAACCGCCCACGTGAGCACGGTCCGATTCCGGAGAATCATGCTCCGCTCCCCCAGTGGTGGTGGGATCAGACTCTCGAAGTCCGTCGAGTTGTTGCCATCGTGGTGGTCGTAGTCCTCATCGGAGGAATCACCGCAATGGTCTTGCGTTCGAGTTCCTCGGACGAACCCACGATCGCCGAACAACTCAGCCCGGCCGCTCAGGAAGCTCGCCTGTTCGTTGCGACGCTGCCACCGGCTCGGATCGCAACATGGGACCAGCTTGCCGAGTGTGAGTCTGAAGGCGATTGGGCGGCGGCGACAGGCAACGGCTACTACGGCGGACTTCAGTTCTCGCAGACAACCTGGCTCGACTTCGGCGGGACAGGGTCACCGCATGAGGCGACCCGAGAAGAACAGATCATGCGTGGTGAAGCGGTTCAGGCCGCGCAGGGCTGGGGTGCTTGGCCGAGATGTTCGGCCACACTCGGTCTCTCCGCGTAGCGTCCGCTGTTCGCACGCTCTGGCACCGCATGGGCTTCGAGCGTCCAGTATTGTCCGTCGGATGGAATCAATCGTTGTTGGTGTCAACGGCACCGCCGAGTCGCTTGGCGCGCTGCGATGGGCCCAGGAGCTTGCTGGCCTGATCGGTGCAAGGATCGAGGCAGTCAGCGCGTGGACGCTGCCGCCTGCCGCTGGCTCTGACGCAGGTGCCGCTGCCGACATGACGTTCCTGTACGAGGAACTCGGGGACATCGCTCGGGAAAACCTCGCGAAGACGCTCGCCGATGTCCCGAGCGAAGGCATCGACCGATCTTCACACACCGAGTTCGGCGTATCGATCAGCGGAGGACTCATTCACGCGGCCGCCGAAAGCGACCTCTTGGTTCTTGGAGCCCGGCGGCATGGCGGATTCGAGCGCTTCCTCGGCACCACTGCTCTGCAGTGTGTTCAGTATGCGACCTGCCCGGTCATCGTCGTACCTGACACCGCGCAGCCCCTGACCGACACGATCGCAGTCGCGTTCGACGGCTCCGAGAGCTCACACCACGCGTTGCGGTGGGCCGCAGACGTTGCGTCAAACCGCGATCTGGTGCTGCGGGTCATCTCGGTCTGGGAGGGTTCCGACTTCCCTGGAGGGCCGCTGTTCGCCGATGAGACGGTCGACACCGGTGACCGCGCCATCGAAGGACTCCGAGCCGCTGTTGCAGCTGTCGTCCCCGATCTTCAGGCGAACGTCGAGTACGTCGCCGTCGAGGCCAAGAACAAGGTGGTCGCTCACCTTCTGGATTCAGCCGAGGGCGCGTCACTCCTGGTGCTCGGCTCGCGGGGACGAGGCGGGTTCCGGGGACTACTTCTTGGCTCGGTGAGCCAGCGCTGTCTCGAGGCTACAACCATCCCCGTGGCGGTCATCCGCGACTCCTGATCCCGCTGACCTTGGTGCCTGACGAAGGAGAGACGAAGGCGAGATAGCGCTGCTCATCCCCCCGGATCGCGAAGCCAGACATCGAGCTGCTGATTCGGCAGTTCATAGCCTGACTGCAACGCAACGGTGACGAGTCGCTCACGCCACGCCCGCTCGAACGGTCGACGATGGCTCGGTTCCATGAAGAGCCGTAGCTCCATCCGGACGTCGTTCTCGCCCAGGTTGGCGACAAATGAGTTACGAACATCGTCGATTCCGGCGTCGCTCCACTCATCCTCGGCTGCCAGATCACGGGTGGCTTGGTCGAACGTCAACGCAGCTTCTCGCAGATCCGTACCGTATGCGACACCGATTTGTACGCTCGCGCGACTCTTGTGTTGAGATTCGTTCGCGACTCGTCGGATCTCACTGTTGGGCACATACCAGCGCACGCCGTTTCGTGCCAGGATCACTGTTGAACGCAGAGTCACCCGTTCGACATCGCCCTCGACCACACCGACGTCGACACGATCACCGACGCCAAGTTGGTCTTCAACGATCAAGATGATGCCCGAAATCAGATCTTCGATCAGGGTCTGTGCACCGAAGCCGATGGCGATACCAGCGATTCCGAGCGAGGCCACGATCGGAACGATGCTGACTCCGAGAACATCGAGCACGACGATGCCCGCGATTCCGTAGATCACTGCCGTGACGGTGCTCCGCAGCATGGCGCCTATCGCACTCGCCCGCTGGTCTGCTCGTTCAGCAACGCGACTGGTCACGATCCCTGAGCTCAGATCCATGTCGGAGATACGCGCAACGACATCTTTGATGCCGCGACGGGCGTAACGGTTGAGCAGGGCTGCGATGATGAGGATCGCCCCGACCTTGAGTGGGGTGCCGACAAGCCAAGCAATGGTCTCGGCCACGGCCTCGTTGCCCGTCCAGTCGAGGAGCCGCGTACAGAACACGCCAAGATCAGCACAGGCACCGGGTTCTTCGACGACGGTGACCGTCGTCGGCTCCTGCTCGGCCGGAGTGGTGGACTGACCGGACGCCGGAAGGATCGACAACCACGAGATGAGCATGACAACAGCGACAGCGGCGAACCGTTTCACCAGCCTGTCGCCATACGAGTTGCGGCAGAAGTCAACCGGAGGGCGGAAGGCGTCAGTGCGTTCACCGGCCGTCCTCAGGCCTCAAATACCGAGGACGTTGCGCTTCTTCGCCTCGAACTCTTCGTCGGTGAGCACGCCCGCCTCACGCAGGGATGCCAACTGCTCGAGCTCGGCCATGTACGCAGGTTCAGTTGAGGCAGCGGGAGCCTCCTGTACTGGTTCTGGGGCCGGGGCGTATTGCGGTTCAGCGGCATATTGAGGTTCAGTTGGCGCCATCCGACGGCTCATCCGACGGCTCGTTCGGCGTGAGGTTCGGCGTGAGGTGCGCCGCATGGATCGTCGGCGTGGGGGCATCGACTAGTTCCCTTCTTCTGTGGCCTGAACTTCAGGCATTGCATCACCGAGGATCGCAGCGACTGCCTCTTCGGCGTCGGCTCCCTCGATGAACCCTGCCTCGACCAGTCCGAGGATGGTCTGGGCAACGACGGCAGCTTCGACCTCGGCTGCGAGCTCGATCGTGGCCAGTGCCTCGATCGACCGAACAACAGCTTCGGCTTCGAGCGCATCGGCAATCTCGATGGCCGCCATGGCCTCGGCGGTTGCGAACAGTTCGGCGCCGACCATTGCCAGGCCGTCAAGGGTCAGGAAGCCCTGAAGGAGCATCGACCCGCCAGCATTGGCGATAGCGTCTCGGAGGCCAGTTGCCCAGTGGTGTTCGACCAGCATGAGAGCCGCAGCGGTGCCTGGAGGGATGTCTCGGGCAATCCGTTGGATGTCGTCGACGGAGACACCAATCGCAGATGCATCGCTGACTTCGCCGGGTGCAGTTTTGGGGTCCTCACCCTCGAACGAGAAGCCCATCAGTTCGCCGATGATCGCCCCGAGCATTTCGTCGCCGGGTTCGTCGCCGAGATCGCCAAGCTCGAGCGCCAGGAGATCGCCATTTTCTTCTTTGGCGACGAACAACGTATCGAGGATGCGGACAGCGTTGAGCGGGGCAACCGCTTCGAGTTGATCGAGAATATTCCCCTCGAACTTGTCGAGCGAGTCGAAGCCGAAAACGAGCAATTGCACTGGACCGATCATGTACTGAAACTAGCAGGTTGCTGTGGGTCGTGCGGGCTCGTGCCCGGCGATCCTGAAGCCGTTGCGCATCGCACACAAGTGGCACTCAGCAGCACCTGCGTTATCCTACGGTCGTGCTTATTTTAGCGATTCTCCTGTTCGGTATGGCGGCCGGTGCCGCCGCGCAGATGCTTCTCGGTCGGTCCGGATGGAGCATCGACTGGGCAATGGCGATCGTCGCCGGGCTCGGCGGATCGTTCGTTGGTGGGCTCCTCGCCAGCCTGCTCGCCGGCGATGGATTATCGCTTCGACCCAGTGGGCTGATCGGTTCGATCGTGGGAGCCGTGATCGTAAGTGCGATCTGGATGAAGATGGATCCAGGAAAGAAACGCGAAGCAGAGCAGGATCAACGCCGGTAAGAGTCAAATCTTGGTGCCCACCGGCGGAGCCTGAGCTACCGTGTGGGCATGAGCGAAGAGGGTGAGGAAGCGTCCACCCTCGAGCGTTGGGGTCGATCGAGTTGGCTGCTGCTCGGCATCATTGCCGTCGTATCGATTGCCTACTCGGCACTAGCCGCGCTTTCCGGAATCGTCGTTCCACTGGTCATCGCCACCGTGATCGGCATGCTCGGCGTACCGTTGGTCGACGCGCTCGAACGCCGCCGGATTCCGCGCAGTATCGGAGCAATACTCGTGCTCAGTGGTCTCGTCGTCATCGCGATCGGATCGGTCGTGATCGCGATAAACGGCGTGATCGACCAGGGTGACGAGCTCACGACCCAGCTGACGTTGGCCTTCGAGACCATCGATTCCTGGTTGGAGGAAGTCGATGTCGACGCCGGAGTTGCCGAAGAACGAGTGGAACAGGCCAAGAATTTCGGCGTCGATGTCGTGCCGGGTGTGGCGTCGTGGTTCACCTCGGCGTTCTCGGGGATCGTCGCTTTTCTCACCGGAACCCTCTTGGGCATTTTCCTGCTGTATTTCATCCTTGCCGACTGGGAGCGCCTCCGGTCCTGGGTCGGCGACAATCTCGGTGTTCCCAGCAAACTCGGAGCCGACATCGTCGACGACGCCACCTCGGTGATTCGGCTGGGTTTCTCAGCCCTCACGGTCTCGAGTGTTGTCACCGCAGTGATCATCGGACTGACGATGCTCATACTCGGGGTTCCGCTCGCGTTCACCGTCGCCCTCGTGACGTTCGTGACGTCCTATATCCCGTACCTGGGTGCGATCCTCTCGGGTGCCTTTGCGTTTCTCATCGCTCTCGGATCGAGCGGACTCACCCAGGCGATCGTCCTGTTGGTTGTCATTCTCATCGTGCAGAACGTGGTGCAAACCGTGATGACAACCAAGCTCACCAGCGATCGCCTGTCACTTCACCCGATCGCCAGCCTGATCTCCACGATCGTCGGAGCGGCACTTGCCGGACTGTTGGGCGCAACCCTCTCAGCGCCTGTCCTGGCCATGACGATCCGTATCAGCCGACGCGTACGGGCGTACCACGCCGCGGATACGGCAACCGGTGGCTCCTGAAGCCCAACGCTCCTCTCGTCGGCTGACGCAGGACAGTCAAGTTGTGGTCGCTGTCGCTGGGGCGGCCGAGCTCAGGACGCCGTCGACCATTTGGACCTGGCGGTCTCCGTAGCCGAGCACTCGGTCATCGTGGGTCACAATGATCGCGGCGACGCCCCGTCCCTTTATCTCGCTGCGGAGTAGGTCCATCACCTGCTTGCCGAGCTCGGAGTCAAGCGCAGACGTGGGCTCATCGACGAGAACGAGCGGCGGCTCGTTCATCAGTGCACGACCAATCGCTACCCGCTGCTTTTGGCCACCGGACAGTTGGGACGGGAGGTTGTCACCCCTCCCACCGAGCCCGAGCTCATCCAAGAGCTGATCTGCCCGCTTCTTCGCCGCTCCGTCGATCTTGGAGCCGCCAAATTGGCGCACCACCAGCAGGTTCTCCCGCGCCGTGAGAAACGGCACGAGGTTGACCGACTGGAAAACGAACCCGACCTGATCTCGGCGAAAACGGGCTGCCTCTTTGTCGTCCAGGTCGGTGATTTCGACTCCGCCAACTTTCACGCTGCCCGACGTCGGCCGAAGGAGCGCACCGGCCACCGTGAGCAAGGTGGTCTTGCCTGACCCGGAGGGACCAACCAGGATCAACATCTCGTCGTCGTCGACGGTCAGGTCGACGTCATTGAGCGCAACGACCTGTTGGTCGTCTGCTCCATAGACCTTGCGGACCTGACTCATTTCAAGTGCGGGCATGGTTCTTATCCAATCGCTTCTGCCGGGTCGATTCGCAGGACCCGGCGAAGGCTGAAGAGGCTTCCAATGATGGAGGTGAATACGACACCGACGGCGATCTGTCCCAGTCGGGATGGCACGAGCCGCACCGGTAGGTCGGCGGGAAGAACGTTGATGAAGATGAGGCTGATACCGAAGCCGAGGATGAGGGCAACCGCGCTGACACAGACCGCCTGGGCCGAGATGCCGGCCATGAGATCCTTTGTTCCAGCTCCGACCGCCTTGAGTACGGCGTAGAGCCCGATTCGCTCCAGGGTGATCAAGGCGAAGAAGAGCGCGACAACCAGCAATGTGACCACATAGGTCAACCCGATAATTCCTTCAAAGGTCGTCGATTGCTGTTGGACAACGGGCAACGAGTCGATTGCTCCGCTCGCTGTGACTGCGCTGATGCCGTCGATCGAGCTGAGATCTGCTGCGAGGAGATCAAGGTCAGCGTCAGGGACGGGCTCGATCACGAGCGCTTGGTTCACATCTTCGGGTGGCAGCGCCGCCGGGTTGCTGACTTCGACGATTTCGCGCCACCGATTGGTCGAGACCCACACGGTCGGTGAACCCTGGCTGAGATCTCCCACGACCGAGGCCACGATCACCGGTTCTGAATTGGCACCGACGATCAGTGTGTCGCCAGCGGCGACATCGTTGCTCTCCGCCATCGCATCATCGGCGACCGCTCCGTCGCTGGGTGGGGGTGGGAGCACATCGGTCGCTAGGTCATACCCGAAGAGAACGATGTCGAGGATCTCTCCGTCGCTTGCGCTCGCGGTGGAAGCGATCTGATTGAGCGCACCGACGGCAGCCACACCATCGACTTCGGCGAGTTGGGTAGCTTGTGCTTTGTTGAGCTCGGACCGTTGGATCAGGTTTTCGCTCTGCTCGGAGAAGACCAACAGGCGCCCCTCATGCGCGCGATAGGGGCCTGTCTGGTTGAGTTCGAGACCGTCGAGGAAGCCACCGAGCACGGTGAGCAGTACGACGAGCACCGTGAGGGCGACACCTACGGAGGCAAAACGTCCCGGCTGGCGAAGCAATTCCTTGATTCCGATCATCATGGCTAGATCGCTCCAGACCTTGTTGCCTGCATCGGATCAATCGCTAGCACCCTGCGCACCGCTCCCACCGAGGCCAAGAGGCCAAGTACAACGATTGCAGCCACGCTCAACGTGGTGGTCGTCGAGTCCAACGACGCGCCAAAGACATCTCGAGTGAGTTGGAGCAGTCCAGCGGTGACCACTGTGCCAATGACAGCGCCTGCCCCGACGACGACGAGGACCTGGATCAACACCGACGTGACGACATCGCGGCTGCCGGTACCGATCGCCCGAAGCAGGACGAGCGCATCCTGCTTCTGGACGGTGAGAATCAAGAAGAAGACGCCTGTCACGATCGCCACCACGATGTACAGCAACACGTACAAGATGTTGAAGGACTGGGTGATCTGACCGACACCGGGCAACGCGTCAACGGCAGCCGGTCGCTCGAGTGCCTCGATACCGACAATCGATTGGGTGAGTTGTTCTGCCACCTCAGCAGGGTCGGCTCCGTCGACCACGATGACTCCGAGCAACGATGGAGCGACCTCGATGGGAATGCCGGCCCGATTCTGCGACGCCGAGGTGAAGTCTTCGAATGTGACATACAGCGTCGGAAGAAGGTTGAACGCCGCGTCGTCAGCCGTGCCAACAACCTCGAAGTCGATGCCTTCGACAGACACGGTCTGACCAATCTCGATCGGATTGTCGAACCCCGAACCGCTGAACAAGCCCTCACCTGGCCCCTGGGGGAGCCGCCCATCGGCGATCTCAGCGGGAACCGAGGGACCGGTTGGGTCACCTCCGACGAGTTGGACGTCGATTTCGTCCCCGTCGGTGGTACCGGTGAACACGCTCAGCCCGATCGGAGAAACCGCCGCCACGTCGGGGGACTCGCTCACCTGAGTGATGACAGGCGCCGGAATCAGACTGTTCGCGGGGTTCAGTCTGGCTCGCACGTCATAGACCAACACATCAGCTGAGCTTGACTCGAGACCGCCAGTGAGCCCGCTTGTCAACGTTCCAGCAACGGCCTGAAAGAACAGGAGAAGAATCACCAATAGTGCGACCGCCAG
This sequence comes from uncultured Acidimicrobiales bacterium, assembly GCA_905479685.1. Lineage (GTDB taxonomy): Bacteria > Actinomycetota > Acidimicrobiia > Acidimicrobiales > SHLQ01 > SHLQ01. Next base: position 2,592 of record CAJQNJ010000160.1, on the reverse strand, counting down.
GCTCAACAACGTGAACCTGCCGAGCGACCGACGAATCTCCTTGAACGCTACGTACACGAGCGACCCACTGCGCCGTCCTGGCACAGTGGGGCTGTAGAGCTTTGATCCCTCAACATGTGCTCAATGATCCTCATGGTCAACGTTCTGTGCCGATTCGCCGTCACCTATTGAATCGCCATTGCGACGCGATGCCGCGTGATCGATCGTTGGTGAACCTTCTGCCCTACTGCAAGCCCATGCCCCGCGTCAGTTCGAGATCTTCGGGCAGTCCGTCAGCAAGCCTCGGAACCTCGACACCGCGTTTGCGCATGCGCAGGCGATACAGGGCGTAGGCCAGCCCCCCGAGCGGAATCGGCAGCCAGTACGAGACGAGCCGATACGCCAGGGTGGCGGTGGCTGCGTCACCGGCGCTCAGTCCAGCGAGGACAAGAGTGCCCGTCAACCCCGCCTCGACGAACCCGAGCCCGCCAGGAGTCAACGGGATTCTTCCCAACAACGAAGCGGTGACAAAAGCGAGAAGCAGAATCGAAGACGTCTCTTCATGACCGGTTCCACGTACCGCCATGACAAGTGCGAGATAGTCGAATCCCCACTTGCCGAAGCTGGCCAGGACGACCCAATACCAACGGTCCTGGAGGTAGTTGCGAGCAACATTTCGCGAGGCGATCAGCCGCTCAGCACGAGGCGTTGCGTCCGGTGCCATCCGACCGAACCGGCGAGCGATGCCGTCGACGAGATTGCCTATCACCTCCAGAGGTCGGTCCCAGAACACGAACAGAATTCCGAGCAACACGGCCACGGCAAAGCTGATCCCAGCGACGATCGCTCCGTTGACGAGCGCGTCCTCGACGGGTGGACCAAACAGGATCGCCGGCGCCGAGAAGACGGGCATCGCAAACAGCACACCGAAGTTCAGGAGCGTGACGACGGTGAGACCCGTACCGACCGCGGCACTGTCGATGCCTGCGTCGTTGAGAATCTTGTACTGAACGCCCGTCGCAGTCGCAGAGCCACCCGGAAGGATGCGAGCAATGGCAGCCGACGCAAGTTGTGAGGCCGACATCAACGTCCAGTCGGTGGAGCGCAGGGACAACCCGAGCATGATCCAAAAGCAGCCGAGGCTCAGCAACGTGAGGGCAACCATCAGGACCAGCGAACCCTCGCGCAGCCGCTGAAGCTCGGGCCATGAGCCGAACGTTGCGATCACGCTCGGCATGACCAGATAAACCGAGAACCCTGTGATCGCAAGGACGATGGCCCGTTTCACGATGGTCTTCGGCTTGCGCATCGTGTGCGATCAGCTCCGGCGCACGGTGCGGAAGCCAACATGGCTCATACCGGTGTCGACCATCTGCGGGCGCCGGGCAGCTGGCCGGTATCGCTGACAGTAACTGTCGGCGCAGAGAAACGATCCACCCTTCACCACCCTCCTCGGGATACGGAACTGCGGCTGTGCCGGGTCGTAACTCGCTTCCACATCGGGCCCGCGAGGATTGGTGGGCACACAACAGGGCTTGGCGTCATCGGCAGGGTCGTAGTCGGCGTACCAGTCCGAAGTCCACTCCCAGACGTTGCCGGCCATGTCGTAGAGCCCGTATCCATTCGGAGGAAACGAGCCGACGGGAGCGGCGCCAACAAATCCATCGTCCTCGGAGTTCCGCCACGGAAAGTCACCCTGCCAAAAGTTAGCGAGAAAAAGTCCGTCGGGTACCGCATCGTCACCCCAGACGAACGCCTTTCTCTCGAGACCTCCTCGAGCTGCAAATTCCCATTCGGCCTCGGTCGGCAGGCTCTCCCCCACCCATGCGGCGAACGCTTCGGCATCTTCATATGCCAGATGGACGACCGGGACGTCGAGGCGATCATCGATGCTGCTGGAAGGCCCATCTGGGTGTCTCCAACACGCACCAGGAGTCCAGGTCCACCACTGGCTGAGGTGGTGCAGGTCAACGGGTCCAGAAGTCATCGTGAAGACGAGCGATCCAGCGACCAGATTCTCGACAGGTGCTCCAGGAAAGTCGGCCGGATCGAGTGGACGCTCGGCGACCGTCACGTAGCCGGTTGCGTCGACGAATGCATCGAACTGGCGGTTCGTGACCTGTGTGGCCCGCATCAAAAACCCATCGACGGTAACCGGATGGACAGGGGATTCTTCGGGATAATGGTCTTCGGATCCCATGAGGAAGGTTCCTCCCGAGATCTTCACCCATTCCACCGATCGAGATGCCGTCGACAGGGAATCAGCTGATTCAGTCATACCCAGTGACTGTATTACGGGGTGCCTACGATTTGTGTACCGCGTGAGGGTGGCTCTGTCACCAAGCTGTCGTTGGCTTAGCGTACAAACGACGCCTGGACTGCTAGATTCCCAGCCGTGAGATTCGAAGAGGCCATGGAGACCGTAGCGCGCACGTTCGAGGTGGTCGGCGTCGCGGTCATCACTATCGGCGGGATCCTCGCGATCTCACACGGACTCCGGCACCTCGACGGGTTTGATGCGTTCTTCAGGGATGTCCGCCGCGGCTTTGGCCGGCCGCTGATTCTCGGACTCGAGATCCTCGTCGCCGCCGACATCATCGAGACGATCACGAT
>CAJQNJ010000159.1 GCA_905479685.1 uncultured Acidimicrobiales bacterium | reverse complement strand
GACCTCCACGAACGCCTCGATTCAAGCAACCGTTCTCGGCGACTCCGGGCTGGGCAAGAACCCCTTGCGTCCCTTTGGCGCGACGCCGACCGCCGCCCTGGTCACCGACCTTCAGTACTTCCTTCAGAACGACGATGACATCAACCCCAAGGCGAACGCCGCGGATCCGGGCGATCCGTACTACGGCTGTCGCGCCCGTAGCGCTGTTCTGATCACGGACGGTTTCCCGAACGGCGACATGCGTGGACCCCCGGTGAACTGCCAGGCCCTGGGTGCGCCGGTCGGCGCAGGCGGGTGTCCCTACGAGGAGGTTGCCGACACGGTGTCCTCGATGATCGCGAATGGGGAGCTCGACAAGTTCTATGTCATCGGGTTCGCCCTGGATGGAGACGCCGCGCAGGTGGCCGCGGTCGGAGCGCTTCTGAACGACATTGCGTCGGTGGGCGACACCGGTCAGGCCTTCTTGGTGGCCGACCGCGCCGATCTCGTGACGGCCTTGAGCACGGCCCTCAACGAGCAGAACCCGGGCGCCACCAGCCGTACCGCTCCCGTCAGCACCGGCCTTTCGCCGGGCCTGGTTCAAGCCGAGTTCATTTCGGGTTTCAACGCATCGGTGGATGCTTCGGACCCCTGGGACGGAATCCTCGAGCGCCGCCGAACCGAGTGCGTCAACGGGATCCCGGTGACTCAGGTCGTCGACGACTCCGACCGCTTTCACGTACTCCTCAACTCCCAGAACGTCGCCCCGGGCGACGTGGAGCCTTGGAGCTCCGACACGGCGGTCAACTTCGCCGGGGGTTATTCGCGTAACCTTTGGACCGTCCTGCCTGATCCCACGGAGATCAACGACCACCTGATCGGCAACGGTAGGAGCAAGCCCACGATCACGGGAATCAACCCGCCGACCGCAGGAGCGGGGCTCGACGGCGTGCCCCCAGGCGAGTTCACCAGCACCCTCCCGGCGGAGTACTTCGGCCTCGTCAGCGGCGTCGACGATGCGCTGGTCGATACGATTGTCGAATGGGTACACGGAGTCCCAGGAAGTGGGCGCGAAGACCAGCGCCTAGGCGATATCTATCACTCCACCCCGGCCATGGTCGGGCCTTTGGTCGACGACATCGAGGACCGTTCCTACAACGACTGGCGTCTCGGACTGGCGCACCAGGAGAGCCCGAACTCGCTCGAAGACCTATCCTCGGATGGCTGGCAGCTCAATCGACGCCCGCGGGTGATCTATGCGGCGACGAACGACGGGATCATCCACGCCTTCTTGGCCGATGACCATGCCTCCAGCGAGTTCACGGTCGGCAACAACCTGGATGAGTTCTCCTGCGCAGGCGGTAAAGACGCGGGAACCGAGCTCTGGGGCTTCATCCCACCGATGTTCCTCGACGATCTCGATGACCTACTCTCGGGCGGCAGCAAGCAGTGGTTCGCCGACGGCAGCATCATGGTCCGCGATCTCTACGACGGGCGCGCCTTCGCCGAGGACGACGGTAGCGGCGGGACGACCGACTCTCCGGCGGGGCAAACCAACGTCTGGCGCACCGTGCTCTTCCTGAGCTTCCGAAACGGCGGCCAGGGCATCGTGGCGCTGGATGTCACGAATCCCTGCAAGCCGGAGTTCCTGTGGCAGTTCACCGACGACAATCTCGGCGACACCTACGGACAGCCGACCGCCGCTCAGATCTTCCTCGAAGATAGCGATCCTACCCCGAGGGGAAACACGGGTGGAGCGACCGTGTTCAGTCCCCGGCAGTCGCACGCGGTGATCCTCGTCCCAGGTGGGCAGGGCGTCGAAGACACGGGCTCCTGCACGATCCCCTCCGGGCCCCAGCTCCCCGAGGGAATGGAAACGCCGGCGTCCCTGAGCATCACCCCGCGTCCCGACCGCCGCTGCTGGCGGGGCACCCTGTCGAGCCCCGCGGCCACCCGGCATGGCAGGATTCTCTACTTCATCGATCTGATCACCGGTACGGTGATCTATGAGCTCGGCGAGGATACGTTCCCAGCACCCCTGAACGGCGCGATCTCGGTCTTCCGAGGAGACACGGGCACGGTGGGAAGCGTGGCCTACACCGTCGACGCGGACGGCGTGCTTTGGCGCGTCGACATGTCGTCCTTTGACCCAGAGGACTGGGAAGCCGAAGCCCTCCACGACCTGTACTACGGCCAAGCTGCCGATGCCGCCGAGCCGACGTACTACCCGCCGGCGCTCACGATCAACCCCGCCGGAGAAATCGTGATTCTGGTGGGGACCGGTAACATCGATGTGCTCGATGATGCCTCAGCCGTGAACCGCGTCGTGTCGATCACAGAGAAGCTGACGTTCGACACCGACGGATTCGTGAGCCAGCTCGAGGGCGAGCTCAACTGGGAGGAGCAGCTCCTGGCCGGTGAGCAGATGACGGGCCCGATCGAGCTCTTTGGGGGCCAGGTCTACTTCGGGTCGTTCAAGGCCGGCGGCGGCACCGCAACCGATGCCTGTCCCTTCGGCGGGAGCCGAATCTTTGGTCTTGGGTATCTCGATGCGGCGCCATTGCTCGAAGACGGCAGCGGCACCGCCACGACCGTTCTCGACTCGGGCGACATTGCAGAGCTGGAGAACGCCCTTCTCGTCGGCCTGCAGGTCACCCAGGTGCAGGTCTGCACCGCGACGCAGCCCAACGTCCCCGTCACCAATCCGTTCGGCCCGGGGGGCACGATAGCGATGCCGTACGCGAGCAGCGGACGGGAGTTCAGGCTGACGGGCCACCTCAGCGGGTCGGCGACGACCAGTGGCGGCCTGTCGATCAACACGCTCGATGAATCGATCACGGCACCCGATGGCTTCACGGTCATCTCGGGCATGGCCGACACGCTGGAATGATTGGCGCGACGGTGATATCTCGTAGCCCGATGCGCAGGTCACTACTTCTC
>CAJQNJ010000158.1 GCA_905479685.1 uncultured Acidimicrobiales bacterium | reverse complement strand
GAAGAATATGTGGCTGAGGTCGCGGAAGAATATGTGGCTGAGGTCGCGGAAGAAGATGTGGCTGAGGTCGCGGAAGAACACGTGGCCGAGGTCGCGGAAGAACACGTGGCCGAGGTCGCGGAAGAACACGTGGCCGAAGTCATCGATGTAGAAGTCATCGCCGAGGAGGTGGGCCTCGCGACCGAGGCAATTCCGCTCGTCGATGCCGGCGAACCTGTGGTCGTCGAAGAACCCTCTGCGGGTTGGCACGCGGAGTCCGACACAGAGTTGGTCGAACTCGACCAGGAACCAGCAGCGTTGTTCGGTACCGCTCTCGCTGTCGACGCGGTTACCACCGACGTCGCATCGCCAGTTGAAGAGGCGCCGATCGAGGGTGCAGATGAGTTGTCAGGAACTGATCCGCAGCAGCAGTCCAGTTTCGTGGATCGTTTCGCACAACTGCTCGACAAATTGCCCGTCGGCGGGGAAGACTAGATCCACGCGCTGATCAGACAATTATTGGAACGGACAAGGCTCCGTGGTAACCGATTGTCCTCGGCCTAGACTTCTCGCCTCAAGGATCGGTGACGCTTGCGTCTGCCGGCAGCGCAGAGTCACGGTGATGTGACTTCTGGAGAAAGGTGTTGGAGTGGCGAAGAAAATGGCCGCCAAGAAGACGGCATCAAGCACAATGGCGAAGAAGACGGCGGCCAAAAAGTCCGCTCCTTCGAAGGCCTCGGTAGCCGCCACGGCTGCCGCGAAAAAGGCACCCGCAAAGAAGGCACCCGCAAAGAAATCAGCTGAACCGAAAACGGCGGCCAAGAAGGCGCCAGCGAAGAAGGCACCCGCAAAGAAGGCACCCGCAAAGAAGGCTCCTGCAAAGAAGGCACCCGCAGCAAGAAGTGCAGCAGTCTCTGAGTCATCGAAGGTGGACGAGGCGAGAGCGATTGCCGCAGCACGTTTGAAAGACCATCAAAAGCTCGCCGCCAAATCGTTCAGCAAGCCGTTCCTCAAGAAGCAGGAGGCCGAACTGCTGCGTGAACGCGAGAAGTACACCCGCTCGGCTGTGTCCTACCGCGAAGAGGCCGATTCGTTGGTGCTCGATCGTGAACCCGGCGATGTGCAGTTTGACGAGGAATCTGGTGAAGGGGACACGTTGTCGGTGGAGCGTGAGCGCGATCTCGCGCTGAGCGCACAAGCACAGCAGGCGGTCGAAGAGATTGACGCCGCCCTGCAGAGGCTCGCCGACAAGGTGTACGGCATCTGCGTCGAGTCGGGTCTTCCGATTCCGAAAGAGCGTCTTGAAGCTATTCCGTGGGCGTCCCAGCGTGTGGAGTACAAAGTTGGCGGGCTTGGACGTCGTTGAGTCCGACAATGACTCGCCAGCACGTCAGCTGAGCTCTGCGGAGATCTCCGCGCGACGTTGGCAACTGTGCACCGTATCGATAGCAGTGATCATCATCGACCAGGCCACCAAAGCCTGGGCGATCGGAGCGCTCGATGACTCGAGCATCGACGGACCGTTCGGGTCGTCGATGCGGCTCGTCTACAACCGAGGTTCCGCGTTTTCGATCGGGGAGGGTCTTGGTCCTTTCTTTGGTGTTCTCGCGATTGCTGTTTCGATCGCGATGTTCTGGATCGTCCGCAACGTGGAACGTCGATGGGTCGTCTTTGGTCTTGGTCTGATTCAGGGCGGGGCGATTGGCAACGTGATCGATCGGATCGTGCGCGATGGCGATGGTTTCCTCGGCGGAGCGGTTATCGATTTTCTCGAAATTGGCGACTGGTGGCCGGTGTTCAACGTCGCTGATGTGGCAATCGTCGTTGGTGGCGTCCTTGTTGCAGTCTTGGGTTCCCGTGCTTGAGGTCATCCCAGATCCGCTCGACGGAGAACGTGTCGATCGAGTGGTGTCGATGCTCCTCGGGCTGAGCCGGTCAGCGGCTACGACGGCGATTCGAGACGAGCTCGTGCGCCTCGATGGATCGATCGTGACGAAAGGTTCCCAGCGCGTCTCGACGGATCAAGAGTTGGCTGTCGATGACGCGGTGCTCGACGAACGGCCCCCGGTCCAACCCGATCCCACGGTCGTCGTCGATTATGTGCACGTAGACGACGATGTGATCGTCGTGTCGAAACGGCCGGGACAGATCGTGCACCCAGGCTCGGGTCACGATGTCGGCACGGTTGTTCAGGGTGTCTTGGCCGAATATCCCGAGATCATCGACGTCGGGCAACCCGAACGCCCAGGAGTTGTCCATCGTCTCGACAAGGGGACCTCGGGTGTGTTCATGATTGCGCGCACCGAGCGGGCCTATGACTCGCTCACGGAGCAACTCCGTGATCGAACGGTCTCGCGAAAATATCTCACGCTGGTCTGGGGGCACCCGAGCACCCCGCGCGGGGTGGTCGACGCACCGATCGGTCGAGCGATCAGAGACCCGACGCGAATGGTGGTGAGAAACGACGCGAAGCCGGCACGAACGTCGTACACCGTGCAAGCGACGTGGTCCGAGCCGGTGGTTTCGCTCTTGTCCTGCACCCTCGATACCGGACGAACCCACCAGATTCGTGTGCACATGGAGGCCATCAATCACCCTGTTGTCGGCGACGCGCGATATGGCGGGGCCCGGCAACCACTTGGCATCGATCGACCCGCGCTCCATGCTGCGGAGTTGGGATTCGAGCACCCGGCGACGGGAGAGTGGATGGAATTCTCGGCCCGAATTCCTGACGACATGCGTGGTGTGATCGATACATTCGGACCGCCCGATTCCGGAACGGTGCAGTCGTTGTGAGCATCGTGGAGCCCATGCTGCCCGACTTTTCGGGAGCATCGACGATCTCGATCATGCCCGCACTGACCTGGGGCGTGCCGAGCCAGACCATTCCCGACCACGTCGCGGCTGCGGACCGGATCGTCCTTCTGGTGCTGGACTCTCTCGGGTGGATGCAACTCGAGGAGCGGCGGGCCAACACGCCGGTACTCAGCGCAATGGACGGTGGTCCCGCGACGACAGTCGCACCCTCGACTACAGCTGCGGCGCTCACGTCGATCTCGACCGGTGTGCCACCAGGGGAGCACGGCATCGTCGGGTACCGTTTTCCGGCAGGAGGAGCGGTGATGAATGCGCTCCGGTGGACTTCACCGGCTGGAGATCATCGCGAAATCGTGTCTCCAACCGATCTTCAACCCGTGCCTACCCTCGGGGGTGGGGACTGGGCCGTCGTGAGCGATCGTCAGTTCATCGGATCCGGATTCTCCGAGGCGTACCTCGGTTCTGCACCCTATTACGGCATCATGCATCCGTCTTCGCTCGTGGCCGAGACTCGTTCGTTGCTCGACCAGGGCAAGGAACGAATCTACGCCTACTACGACGGCCTCGATCACGTGGCGCACATTCACGGATTCTCTGGGTCACACTTCGATCTCGAGTTGGCTTTCTGCGATTGGCTGGTTGGCGCCATGATCGCCGCTCTCCCGACGGGAACCGCCTTGGTGGTCACCGCCGATCATGGGCAGATCGATGCCCCCGAGATCGTTCCGGTTGCGGGGGCATGCCTTGGTCTCACCGCAATGCGTTCAGGCGAGCCCAGATTCCGCTGGTTGCACGCAAAGGGCGGGGCCACAGCAGAGTTGGCTGCAGCCGCCGAGGAGCTACACGGGGACCAGGCGTGGATCCGAACCAAGGACCAGGTCATCGATGAAGGGTGGTTCGGGCCGACGATCACACCTGACGCAGCCTCTCGACTCGGTGATGTTGCCCTTGTAGCGCACGCGCCTGTCGGCTTCGACGACCCGGGTGAACGGCACGCAAACAAACTCATCGGACGCCATGGTTCGCTGACGCCAGCCGAGATGCTCGTACCAGTGCTTCACACGATCGTTTGACACATCGGACTTCCACCTCTCGCCCGTGGTGTAATCACGCTCGTGTAATTCGCTAGGGTGATGTCCCCGACGCCGAGGAGATCGATGGCTGGGTCGTTCACCCACCTTCACGTACACACCGAATTCTCGATGCTCGATGGCGCATCGCGCCTCGATGACCTCGTCGCGGCCGCAGCCGCAGACGGCCAACCGGCGCTCGGCATCACCGATCATGGCAACATGTACGGCATTCTCGACTTCTACAAGTCGTGCAACAAGGCAGGTATCAAGCCGATCCTCGGCACCGAGGCCTACATGGCCCACGAACATCGGTCCGAGCGCCCATCTCGTCGCGGAAAGATGGACGACTCGGGTGGTTCGACCGACGCTGGTAAGAAGCTCTACTACCACCTGATCCTGCTCGCCGAGAACAACGTCGGCTACCAGAACATGATCCAGCTCGCATCGAAGGCTTTTCTCGAGGGGTATTACTACAAACCCCGGGTCGATTGGGAGCTTCTCGACCAGCATTCCGAGGGTCTCATCGCCACGACTGGCTGCCTCGGCGGCCAGGTGCTCCAATCGTTGCTGCAGAACAACTACGACGAGGCGGTACAGCGGGCAGGCCGGCTCCAGGACATCTTTGGGCGCAACAACATGTTCATCGAGCTCCAGGATCACGGGATTCCCGAACAGCAACGCACCAATCCACAACTGCTCGAGATCGCCAAGAAGATCGGCGCGCCGATCCTGGCGACCAACGACAGCCATTACACCCACCAGGCCGACCATGCGGCACACGACGCTCTTCTGTGTGTCCAGACGGGATCGCTACGAAGTGATCCCGACCGATTCAAGTTCCATGGTGATCAGCACTACTTGAAGAGTGCTGCCGAGATGCGTCACATGTGGCGTGAAGTCGAGGTTGCGTGCGACAACAGTCTCTGGATCGCCGAGCGGTGTGAGGTCGAGATCGAATTCGGCGAACCACAACTGCCGAGCTTCCCGCTGCCACCTGGCTTCGAGGATGACGACGCGTATCTGCTGCACCTGACGATGGAAGGCGCTCGCAAGCGATGGGGTGAGAAGATCCCAGACGCCGCAGTCGAGCGCCTTGTCTTCGAACTCGACGTGATCAAGAACATGGGGTTCTCGTCGTACTTCATCATCACGTGGGACCTGATCAAGTACGCACGCGACAACAACATCCGTGTCGGTCCGGGCCGTGGCTCAGCTGCAGGTTGCGCAGTGGCCTACTGCTTGTGGATCACCGATCTCGATCCGATCAAGTACGACCTTCTCTTCGAGCGTTTCCTCAACCCATCTCGGATTTCCATGCCGGACATCGATATGGATTTCGACTCGCGATACCGCGATCAGATGATCCGGTACTGCGCAGAGCGCTACGGCCGTGACCATGTCGCCCAGATCGTGACGTTCAGCCAAATCAAAGCGCGGGCCGCAGTGCGCGATGCCGCACGCGTCCTTGGGTACCCGTATGCGGTCGGCGACAAGGTGGCCAAGACAATGCCACCGCTGATCATGGGACGCGATACTCCGCTGCAGTACTGCTTCGAGAAGCACCCCAAATACGAAGGTGGCTACGCACAGGCGAACGATCTTCGAGAGATGGTCGCCACCGATGCGGTTGCAGCCGAAGTGGTGGAGGTGGCGAAGGGACTCGAAGGTTTGCGCCGCTCCGACGGCATCCATGCGGCAGCCGTGGTGATCACCAAGGACCCGTTGACCGACTATTTGCCGATTCAGCGCAAACCCGAGGCCGGCCAAGACCCCGAAGACGCCCCTGTCGTCACGCAATACGAAATGAACGGGGTCGAGTCCCTCGGCCTGTTGAAGATGGACTTCCTTGGACTCCGCAACCTGGACGTCATCGATGACACCCTGCGGATGATCCGTGAAACACGGGGGGTCGAGGTCGACATCGACAACGTCGATCTGGAAGACCCGAGCACCTATGAGCTCTTGCAGCGGGGTGACACGATCGGGGTGTTCCAGCTGGAGTCCACGCCGATGCGCTCACTCATGAAGTCGCTCGGACCAACCGAATTCGAAGATGTCGCTGCGCTCGTTGCGCTCTATCGGCCCGGGCCGATGGAAGCCAACATGCACAATGACTACGCCGATCGCAAGAACGGCCGTCAGGAGGTCGCGCTTCTCCACGAGGATGCAGGAGAGATCCTTGGAGACACCTACGGCCTGATGATCTACCAGGAATCGATGATGCGGGTGGCGCAAAAGTTCGCCGGGTATTCACTCGCTGATGCCGACTCGCTTCGTAAGGCCTGCGGTAAAAAGATCCGTGAAGTCATGCAGAAGGAGAAGGCAAAGTTCGTCGACGGCTGCGAAACGACGGGCTACGGACGAGCGCTCGGCGAGGAGTGGTGGAAGATCATCGAACCGTTCGCTGACTACGCGTTCAACAAGAGCCACAGCTATGGCTATGGGTTCGTCGCATACCAAATCGCCTGGCTGAAGGCGCACTACCCGGTCGAGTACCTGGCTGCCCTGCTCACGTCGGTGAAGGGAAGCCTCGAGAAGGCGGCGGTCTATCTCAACGAGTGCCGGGTCATGGGCATCGATGTCATCGTGCCCGATATCAATCGCGCCAGGGTCGACTTCCACCCAGAGCCGAACGTCGGTGGCGAGACACTCGGTGAAATCGTGTTCGGAATGTCGGCGGTCCGCAACGTTGGTACGGCCCTCGTCGAGCAGATCGTTTCGGAACGCGATGCCAATGGGCCGTTCACGAGCTTCCTGAACTTCGTCGAGCGCGTCGACTACACCGTGCTCAACAAACGAACGATCGAGTCGCTTGTCAAGGCTGGTGCCTTCGACGCGCTCGGGCACCCGCGCAAAGGTCTTTTGAATGTCTACGAAGTGATCATCGATCGGACGGTGGCCTCTCGGAAGGATCACGACATCGGTGTGGCGACCCTCTTTGGCAGTCTCGGTGACGAGCCGAGCTTCGACGACCGACCCGACGTGCCCGAGATCGAATTCGACAAGATGCCCAAGCTCGCCTACGAAAAGGAGATGCTCGGGTTGTACATCTCGGACCACCCGATCCTTGGCTATGAGGCGGCGCTCAACCGCCGGTGCGACAAGACAGTCGGCGCACTCTCCGACGAACAAGACGGAGCGTTTCTCCGGGTTGGTGGCGTCATCACGAACCTCCAAAAGAAATGGACTCGCAAGGGTGACCTCATGGCCATCTTCGAACTCGAAGACCTCGAGGGTTCGATCGAAGTCATGGTCTTCCCGCGGCAGATGACCGAACATGGGCACAAGCTCGTCGACGATGCCATCGTGGTTGTACGGGGTCGTCTCGATGCAAGCGATGACATCTCGAAGTTCATCGCTCAAGATCTCGAGATCTTCGACTCGAGTCAGATGACTGCCACGATCCCGTTGCGTCTCCGTTTGCCGCCACACGCGCAGGACCCCAGCACACTCGATGCGCTCAAACTTCTGCTCAACGATCACACAGGAGAATCAGAGGTGTTTTTGCACCTCGACGGCAAACAAGTGATCCGACTACCCGATCCATACCGGGTCGATACGGGCAATGGACTGGTGGCCGAGCTCCGAGTTCTCCTCGGACCGGACGCTGTGGTTGTATGACGCGTTGGGCCCGGTTTGCGTTTTCGCCCTCTGATCGACTGGACTAGAGGGGCCCCAAGGAAAAACAGCGAGGCGAAATCAGCACATGGCTTTGGAAGTTGAAACGAAAGACTGCAACGCACTGAGCGATGCAGAGATCTCGGAAATGGCTGATCTGTGCGCGGATGCACCGCTGCCGTACGAGGCTGGCGAGCTCTCCAAGCAGGCAGAGGAGTGGGTCCTGTGTTGCCAGGCCCTCGACAACGGACGCCTGAAGGGATTTGCGTATTATACGCTCGAGCGAATCGGTGGAACCCCAGCGATCATCCTCGGGCTGGGGTCGATATGCCGGTCGTCACGACGCGACAGCATCATGCGAGCCATGGTCACCGATCTGATGCATCGCGCCGTCATGGCATTCCCAGATGAAGACGTCGTGGTCGGCCTCCGAATGCAAACGCCCGACGGATTCGAACTTCTCAAGACGTTCAACGACATCATCCCTCGGCCCGGACACAAAGCATCGGGCGAAGAACGCGCATGGGGCCGACGATTCGCCAAACGATTCGGGATCTCGCCACTTCGATATGCCGACCGTACCTTCAGCTCGAAGGGCAACGGATCGTTGCCGTGTGCCTTCGATCACGAGTCATCCAAGCCGGAATCGATCGATCCCGACGTGGCTGCTTACTTCGACGATCTGGATCCGTCGAATGGTGATGTGCTCGTCGCGTTCGGGTGGGCGATGTCGGAGGATCTTGCCAAGTACGCCTGAGGCTCGCCCGTCGAGCACAGCCGAAGCAGGCATTGGAACCAGCCGATCACGCGACGTGCTCGACGTGATCGCGCGTCGCCGGATGGTTCGTAGCTATCGGCGCGAACCGGTTTCGGCCGAATTGATCGATGCGGTGATCTCGGCTGCGTTTGATGCCCCGAGCGCTGGAAACACACGGTCCCTCGAGCTTCTCGTCTTGACCGAGACTGGCGTAGCCGACTACTGGGACACAACACTTTCGGGCGAACGCCGAAGGGGGTTCCCGTGGCCGGGCCTTCTCGACGCGCCCGTGCTGCTGCTCCCATATGTCGACCCGGCACGATACGTTTCGCGGTATGCCGAGCCTGACAAGGCCCGAACAGGCTTGGGCGTTGGAACCGAAGCCTGGACGGTCCCGTATTGGTGGGTGGATGGTGGCGCTGCGGTCGAGAACATGTTGTTGGCTGCGAACGGGTTGAGTCTCGCCGGGTGTTTTTTCGGACAGTTCGATCATGAAGCTGCTGTTCGCGAACGTTTTGGTGTCCCCGCACAGCTCCGGGCCATCGGAACGGTCGCGATCGGACATCCTGATCTCGCCAACGACAGGAGTAGCCGATCAACAGCGCGTCCGAAGCGCTCGGTTGAAGAGCTGACACACCGAGGTCGATGGTGATGAGTTCTTCACGTCATACTTGGGCCGCATGACTCCGCCGCCAACTGGACTATCGATGTGGGTTGCTGGAGCTCGACCGAAGACCCTTCCTGCTGCTGTGGTGCCCGTCGCGGTAGGCACCGCCGCTGTCAGCAGCGAACAGTTCACGTTGTGGAGATGCCTCGCCGCGCTGATCGTGGCGGTTTCGCTCCAGGTTGCGACCAATTACGCGAACGACTACAGCGATGGAATCCGCGGGACCGATGACGATCGTGTTGGTCCACTCCGCCTCGTCGGTTCCGGAGCGGCTTCGCCAGCTGCGGTGAAGCGAGCGCTCTACATCGCATTCGGGGTAGCTGGGGTCTTCGGGTTGGCCCTTTCGGTTGCCGTGAACCCCTTGCTTCTCGTGGTCGGAGCAGCATCGATCGCTGCTGGCTGGTTCTACACGGGTGGCAGCAACCCCTACGGCTACCTCGGGCTCGGCGAACTCTTCGTCTTCGTGTTTTTTGGAGTGGTGGCGACCGTCGGGTCTGCGTATGTCCAGATCGAGTCAATCTCTGGGCTCGCAGTGATCCTGTCGCTACCGGTGGGCGTTTTTGCCACGTCGCTGCTCGTGATCAACAATCTCAGGGATCGGGTGGGCGATGCTTCGGCCGGGAAACGAACCCTGGCTGTTCGACTCGGCGATTCTGCCACTCGTTGGCTGTACATCGGTTCGATGATTGCTGCGTTCGCGCTGATCGCTCTCGTGGCCCTGATCGAGGAGCGGTACGGGCTGCTGCTGGGGCTATTGGGCGTCGTGACCGCCGCACCAGGACTGATCAGCGTGCGACGTGGTGCGCTGGGAGGCGACCTCATAGGCGTTCTCGAGGCAACAGGAAGGACCCAGCTCGTCGCTGGCTTCGGAATGACCGTCGGTTTGCTTCTCTAACTCTCCAAAATTCTTGCGGTAGACGTCGACTGTCGACGTCTACCGCAAGAATTTTGGAGAAAGAGATCAGGTGCGGGTTGCGGTGAGAAGTTGCGCAGCACCGAGCGTGAGCTGTTGGTGCGTGACATCGCTGAAACCAACCGTCCTCAACGCAGCAAGCAGCTCATCGCGAGGTGGTAGGTAGGCAAGCGATCGCGGAAGGTAGCCGTATGCCCGTTTGTCCGACAAGAGTCCACCGATGAAAGGCACCACCTTGCCGAAGTAGAGTCCGTGTCCGAAACGCATGATGGCGTTGTCAGGCTCGCTTGCGTCAAGCAGGGCGATACGTCCGCCGGGACGGACGATTCGAGCAAGTTCCTCGAAGACCAGTTGGAGGTCAACGAAGTTGCGAAGTGCGAAACCGCATGTCGCGCCGTCGACCGACCCTGACTTGATCGGCAGGCTCATACCATCACCCTGGACGAGCGGCTCGGCTGTGCGGGCGGCAGCGAGCATGCCAAAACTGAAGTCTGCGCCGATCGACCGGTAGTTGCGTTCGTCGAGCTCTCGACAGAAATCGCCTGTACCGGTTGCGAGGTCGAGGATGGTCGCCCCCTCTGGAAGGCCGAGCGAGTCGATGGCGATCCGGCGCCACCGCACATCGAGGCGGAACGTCATGATCCGGTTCACCATGTCGTAGCGAGGGGCGATTGTGTCGAACATCGCTTGGACTGCGTGGCCCTTCTCGTCCCCCTGCGGGAGCGGCTGGTCCAACTCAGGCAGAGACGGGGTCGAAGGCGATGTGGGTTGGCGAGTCACGCCTATGAGGCTACGTCCATTACGAACCAGCATGGTGATCGACCGAGTTCGGTGATTGGAGCTCTTGCCGCTAGCGTTTCGCCTGTGACGAGCTCATTCGAGAATGAACCAGACAGCCGGGAGGACGAAGTTGCTTCGATGGCCCGCCGGGCCGCGATGGCGGCATCGGACAAGCGACGCCGGGCTCGAAGCGGGGAAGACGGACCGACCGCAGCTGATGTGGACGAGGCGATGATGGAGCGCCTGGGAAGATCGCTCGAGACGATCGCCGCGTGGGCTCCAGGTTTTGCTGGTGCGATGTTGTTTCGGGGCGAGGCGGCCCAACCTCTGGTCAGTCTGATCACATCAGGCGACGGGGAGGCGATGCGCCGATCCTTGAGCCACGTGGCGTCATCGGTTCGCCTCGAAGTCGACCTGATCGAACAAGATGCCCTTGGTTCGTTCGTCGATTCGGTGATCTCGACAAGTCGGGGAGCGATCTTGGTCTTCCGACTAGATGACGATCTTTTGGTGGTAGCGATCGAAGGCCGTCCAGCACGAGTTGCTGACGCCTGGAATGCGGTCGTCGAGCAACGCAACGAACTCGCCGATGTCGCCGCCCGGCTGATTCGAACCGCTCGCTAGCCGTCTCGGCGCTTGCGCATCTCTTTTGCGTGACGCTCGAGTGTTTGTTTCTGCTTCTTTGTGAGACTGTCGAGTCCCTGCTCGTTCACCTGGTCGAGAAGTGCGTCGATCTCTGCCTCTGAGGTACTCGCCGTCGGAACGGCCCGAAGATCAGCCTTTCCTTTGGAGCGTCTCTTGGCCGGTCGCGACTTCTTCGGAGCGCTGGTTGCCGTCCCGGTCACGATCGAAGGCAGCGCAACCGACGGAATCCATTGGACATTCGAGAATCCCAACGATCTCGTCATGACAAGACCGATGAACGCAGTTGACGTCAGCATCACGAGTCCAGGCAGGCTGCGAAGCGTCAGAAGTTGCAGGAATTGGATGAAGAAGAAGAAGGCAACGACGACCCAGAACGGTATGCCGAAGAACGATCGAGCTTGTGGCATCGACGCTGCGAAACCAGCAGCGACTCCGAGAAAGATCATGCCGAGCCCGAAGGTCGGAACGTCATCGTCGAACAAGACACCGACAACGGTGGCGATGACTGCGGGGATGACAACGATGGCAACAATGAGGCTCGTGAAGGCCCGTCGACCCAGAAGGCCCTCGAACTGTGATCCGATGAGGAAGAAGAAGATCAGCCCCAACAATGCCCAGAAGAAATCGCTGGCCGGGGGGATTGGCCAGGTGATGAAGCGCCATACCTGACCGCCGGTGATGGCCGAATTGTCGAGGAGTAGCGCCTCACTGATGACCCCGTATCCTCCCTCGATGACGACGAGCAGCACCCCAAACAGCCCAAGTGCCGACACGGCGACCGTGGTGGTCACTGCAAGAGAGCCAACGGTGAACCAGGGGTCGGAGCCTGACCCTCTCGAGAAGGGGCTTTGGAATGCGTAGCGATCAGCCATCGGCACCCAGAGTAGTAGAGTCGGCGGCGTATTCTTTGCTCTGCGGCCCATGGCGGCAAGGAACTTTCGCGCGAGTCATGATCGACTCCGACGAGGCGATGACACCGGTTGGGATGTGCTCGACTGGCTCGCACGCAACTGCCCGCATGCAGCGTCGATGTCGGTACCTCGGTTTCTGCGTACGGTTGCGTTCGTTCCCCGGTCGAGAAGCCAGCGTTGAAATCGAGAGACTCCGGCTGAATCGGTTCCGATCGTTGGATATCCCGGAGTCGGATTGAGCGGAATCAGGTTCACGTGGGCACGAAGTTCTCGGCAGAGCGAGGCGAGGGCAATGGCTTGTTCCTCGGTGTCGTTGACGCCGTCGATGAGCGCCCATTCGAAGCTGAGGCGCCTCCCACTGCTCGAAACATACGTCGCACACGCGTCGGCGAGGACATCGATGGGGTATCGCTTGTTGAGCGGGACGAGTTCGTTGCGTAGCTCGTTCGTCGCAGCGTGCAGGGAAACCGCGAGGCTAATGGGCAGCTGTTCGGCTGCCATCCGCTTGATTCCGGGCACGACACCCACCGTGCTCATCGTGATGTGCCGCGCCGAAAGCCCGAGATCCTCGTGGATGCGGCGCACGGCGCCCCAGGTTGCGTCGTAGTTCGCCAATGGTTCGCCCATGCCCATGAAAACAACATTGGACAGTCGTCTGGGTTTGGCGGCCTCGCGGGCTCGGACAACCTGTTCGACGATCTCACCCGTTGTCAGGTGGCGCCGGAAGCCCTCTTGTCCGGTCGCACAGAATCCGCACGCCATTGCACATCCGGCTTGGCTGCTGACACACACGGTTGATCGCCCGGGGTAGTGCATCAACACGGTCTCGACGGCGTCTCCATCGTTCAAACCCCACAGCCACTTGTGCGTCTCGCCGCCCTCACTGATTCGCTCGGTCCGATTGGACAATGCGAGCGGCAGGATGGCGGCAAGGTCTGCTCGAAGCGCTTTCGGAAGCGTGGAGATGTCAGAGATGTCGAGACCGTCCTCGTACATTCCTTTCCACAGCTGTTCGATGCGATAGTTCGGGTGGTCGGACAGGAGTTCGGAAAGTGTGGCTCGGTCGAGTTGATATCGGGTCTCGTTGATCGTCATCCGCGTCCCCAGAGTGTGTCGACGCGGTGAACGTCGAAGCCGATCCTTTCGTATGTCGCAACCGCCGACACATTGTCGGATTCGACGTAGAGCATGCCGGTCTTCAGTCCGTGCTCGGCAAGCCATTGGAGTCCAGCGAGTGTGAGTGCTTTGCCGAGTCCGCGGCCATGAAACTCCGGGTCGACCGCAATGACGTAGATCTCTCCCAACGGCTCTGGCTCGGTGTGGACCTTGGTCCAGCAAAATCCGGCGAGGTCTCCATCGATGTGATGGAGACGAAAGCCGTCTGCGTCAAACCATGGCTGCGCCATGTCGGCGCGTACAGCCTGGGCGGTGAGCCCTGATTGTTCTGGATGCCAGCTGAATGCCCGGTTGTTGACTGCAACGAACTGGTTGATGTCTTCTGCCGTGAACGCCGAGGTCTCGAGGTCTGTCGGAGCCGCGGGGAGCCGAAGGCGCATTTGGTGCAATGTGCGATTCGACGTGAGGCCTCGAGAAGTGAGGATCATCCTTCGCTCATCGGTCGTGCCGTGAACCCAGATCAGCGGATCACCGTCCACGTTGTCGGCAAGCGAGAGGGCATCGACGACGGCCGTGGCTGGTTCGTCGACATCGAAGGTCAGATGTACGACAGGCGCGTGATCGGGCTGTCGCTCGACGGTGAATTCCACTCCACCAAGGCTAAGCCGTCACAGGCGATCCTCAGAGTATTTCCCGACCTGCCCAACGTGAAGAGGAAGCTACCGATCGAATTTGGCTGTGGAATTCTCGGTGTTACTGTGTGCACGTGACCCCCGTTACGACGGGGTGCATGTGTGGCACACCATGAGGGATCCGCCGCCCTCGTGTCGCAGAAAGAGCGGATGCTTCGGCATCCGCTCTTTCCAATTTTTGCCGAGTAGCTTCGATGAATGCATTCCGATCAGGCTGAGCTTTCGACAGTGGCCACTCAGATCGACGAACTCATCGAGCGGGTAGTCGACGTGGCAGAGCGATATCGCGGTACAGACCGCGATGACGTCGCAATCCGTTTGTATGAGGTCGAACGATCGCTCCACAGCGCGGGTCGGAACCTCCAGAGCGCGTTCAGGGCCTTTTGACGATGGTTGGGGGAAGGCCCAAGGTCCGCGCCGACATTGCGCTTCGGTCGGGGTATCACTCGCCGCAGATCGACGTCAGGGTTCGACTCAACACGAACGAGGCACCGACCGCACCGCCTGCAGGATTTGATGCAGCCCTGCATCGAGCGCTCGATGAGATCCAATGGCATCGATATCCGGACAGATCTGCAAGCGCCCTTCGACGCGGTCTCGCTGATCGATATGACCGAAGCCCGCGTGAGGTCTTCGTGGCGAACGGATCCAACGAGGTCCTGCAGACGATCATGCTCACGTTTGGAGGAGCCGGACGCACGGCTGCGGTCTTCGAGCCAACCTACGCGCTGCACTCGCACATCTCGAAGACGACGGGCACCGAGGTCGTCGAGGGGTTTCGCGCTGAGGATTTCTCCCTCGACCTCGACGAGGTCCGTCGGGTCATCGAAACCCACGAACCCGATGTGCTCTTCCTGTGTTCACCGAACAATCCAAGCGGTGTTGTCGACCCACCAGACACCGTCGACGCCGTCGTCGAGCTGATGTCGGGGACCGATGGACTGCTCGTCGTCGACGAGGCATACGGCCAGTTCGCCCCCAGCTCGGCTGCCACCAAGATCGATGACGATGTGCCGCTCGTCGTGAGCCGCACGTTCTCCAAGACGTGGTCGATGGCTGCGGCTCGCCTCGGGTATCTGCTCGCGCCGGAATGGATCGTCGATGAACTCGACAAGGTGGTGCTGCCGTACCACCTCGATTCGTTCAAGCAGGCCGCGGGCCTCGCTGCGCTCGAGTTCGGCTCGGCCATGGACGAGCGAGTTGCGTTGATTGTCGAGGAGCGGGGCCGTTTGCTCAGTCGGTTGCAGGATTTGCCGGTGACCACATGGGAGAGCGGCGCCAACTTTTTCTTGTTCCGAGCAGATTCGATGAGCGGCGACGAGTTGTGGCAGGCACTTGTGGACCGGTCGATACTTGTGCGTAACTGCGCGTCGTGGCCCCGACTCGAAGGGTGTTTACGCGTCACCATTGGTACGCCAAAGGAGAACGACCTCTTTCTCGAGGCATTGACGGAGATTCTGGGCGCCTGAGCTCACCGGCTGTTCCGTACACTTGCGGAATGCGAAACGCAGCCGCTCGACGGGACACCAAAGAGACGCAGATCGAGATCAGCATCGAACTCGATGGCGATGGAACGACCGATTGCGTCACCGGACTGCACTTCTTCGACCACATGCTCGATCAGCTCGGTCGCCACGGCGGGTTCAACCTCGTCGTGCAGGCCAAGGGAGATCTGCACATCGATGCACATCACACCGTTGAGGACACCGGGATCCTTCTTGGTGGAGCGTTCGCGGAAGCCTTGGGTGACAAGGTCGGTGTACGCCGGTTTGCGTCGAATGCCGTGCCTCTCGACGAGGCCTTGGTGGAGACGGCGCTCGATCTCTCCGGTCGTCCATACCTGCATTACGACGTCGAGTTTCCCGGGGAGAAGATCCTCGGAGACCCACCTTTTGATCCCCAGCTCTGCGAGGAGTTCTGGCGTGCATTCGTGACGTCGGCGGGTCTCACACTCCACATCGTGTCTGTTCGCGGGAAGAACACCCATCACATCATCGAGGCAACATTCAAAGGCGTCGCTCGCGCCCTACGCGATGCCGTCGCTGTGACTGGAGGCGGCCTTCCCTCGACCAAGGGAACGCTGTGAATGGTGCTGGTGAGAGCGGGGACTTCCGCGGGTCTCGATCGTCTGTGGGGTCTCGACCGGAAGTGTCGGGCGGTCAGCTGAGCGCTGCGTCGGAGAGTTCTGTGGGGTCTCGACCGGAAGTGTCGAGAAAGATACAGATCGCGGTGCTCGATTATGGGATCGGGAATCTTCGGTCTGCACAAAAGACGCTCGAACGCGTCGGTGCTGAGCCGGTACTGACAACGGATCCAGCGGTCGTTGCCCAGTCCGATGGTGTGGTTCTGCCGGGCGTCGGAAACTTCGGACGCGTCATGGAGGCAGTTCGAGAGGCCGGCGTCGATCTGCTCACCAAGGATGCTGTCCGCCGTGGAATTCCGTTCATGGGCATCTGTGTCGGGATGCAGGCCCTGTACGAGTGGAGCGAGGAAGTCCCCGACGTCGCGGGACTGGGAATTCTCGACGGCACCATTCGTCTTCTTTCCGACGAGGTCAAGCGCCCGCAGATGCAGTGGAATCAGCTCTCGCTCACCCGGCCGTCGCCTCTGTTCAACGGCATCGAAGATGGCAGCTGGGTCTACTTCGTGCACTCCTATGCGCCCGAAGCCACAGGCGATGTGATCGCAACGTGCGACTACGGCGGCACGGTCACTGCAGCGGTCCAACGCGACAACGTGTATGCGACGCAGTTCCATCCCGAGAAGTCCGGGCCAGTCGGTGTCAAGATCATCGGCAACTTCGTAGACATCTGCGCGCGTCAACGCTCGGACAGCAACGCCGCACGTGGATTCGAGACGTCGACCGGAAGTGTCGATACGTGAAGGCCGCACGAGTGATCCCATGCCTCGACGTCGACGAAGGGCGGGTTGTCAAGGGCGTGAACTTCATCGATCTCGTCGATGCGGGTGACCCGGTGGAACTCGCCGCTCGCTACGACAGCCAGGGGGCTGACGAGTTGGTGTTCTTGGACATCACCGCATCCTCGGATGCTCGAGACACGATCGTCGATGTCGCTCGTCGTACCGCCGAACAGGTGTACATCCCGTTCACGATCGGTGGCGGAATCCGTAGCGTGGAGGACGCCCGACGATTACTGCGGGTGGGCGCCGACAAAACTGCAGTGAACTCCGCCGCAGTCGCTCGGCCTGAACTGATCTCTGAGCTTGCTCGAGAGTTCGGATCTCAGTGTGTCGTGGCCTCGATCGATGCTCGACGGAGCACCGGACCCGATGCACCCGAGAGCGGGTACGAAGTGTTCGTCCACGGCGGTCGCACGCCAACGGGTCTCGACGCGGTCGTGTGGGCACGAGAGGTCGAACGGCTCGGAGCGGGCGAGATCATGCTCACGTCGATGGACCGTGATGGGACGAGAGACGGCTTCGATATCGGCCTGACCAGCACGATCAGCGACGCGGTGGGGATACCGGTCATCGCAAGTGGTGGTGTCGGAACTCTCGATCATCTCGCGGATGGAGTGCTGGACGGCCACGCCGATGCGGTACTTGCAGCCTCCATATTCCATTTCGGAGAACATACGGTCGCCGAGGCCAAGACCCTGATGGCCTCGCGTGGCATCACCGTTCGGCCACCCCAGTAGCCTGACCGAGTGACGTCGACATCATCGAACACCGGAATCGGACCATCCAACAGCGCTGGAGACCGCCTCCCCATCAAGATGTTGAACGATCGCATCCTCGTTCGCCACGGCGACGCCGAAGGGGAGCGGCGATCGACGGGTGGCATTCTCATTCCCGCCACCGCGCAAGTCGGGAAACGTTTGACCTGGGCAGAGATCGTTTCGGCGGGTCCAAACGTCCGCAACATGGAAATCGGCGATCGAGTGTTGTTCAATCCCGAAGACCGCTACGAAGTTGAGGTCGGCGGAACCGACTACATCATCCTTCGTGAGCGAGATGTCCACGCCGTGGCCGCAGAACGCCTCGAAGAGGGTTCGACCGGGTTGTACCTCTAGGTCGGGAACGTAGCCATGTCGGTGCAGCCCACATTTGAAGAGTTTCGATCACTGGCCCGAGATCATCGGACGATTCCCGTCTGGCGTTCGTTGCTGGCCGACCAAGTGACCCCCGTGGCAATCTTTGCGCGTTGTGTGGGTGAGGACGATGGGTTCCTTCTCGAGTCGGTCGAGAATGGTGAACGGTGGAGTCGTTGGTCCTTCCTCGGACGGAACCCTTTAGCAACCGTCGTCTCGACCAACGGTGAGATCTCGATCACGGGCCCTCTTGCCGACCAAATGCCTGCTGGCAACGGCATGCTGGCGACGCTTGAAGCGCTGCTCGAGACGTTCTCGGCGCCATCGCTCGAGGGTCTACCTCCGCTGCATTCGGGCCTCATGGGGTACATCGGATACGACGTCGTCCGCGAGGTCGAACACCTTCCGAACGTCCCGGCCGACGACACCGGACACGCAGATGGTGTGATGGCGATGATCGGCGAGCTGGTTGCCTTCGATCACTGGAGGCAGCAGGTCACGCTCATCGCGAACACCGTGGTACCCGAACATGCTGATGAGGCAACGCTGCGGAAGTGTTACGACGATGCGTGTCAGCGCGTGATCACCCTGCAAAACGACGGAGCTCGACCGCTCGACGAGCCGCTGGTGTCCCCGCCGCCGCTGGACGCCGATCTCCCAGACGTGACCTCCACGATGGGTGCCGACGACTACTGCCTCGCGGTGGAAACCGCGAAGGAGTACATCTTGTCCGGTGACATCTTCCAGGTCGTCCTCTCGCAACGGTTCGATTTCGATCTCGACGCCGAGCCGTTCGATGTCTACCGCGTCCTTCGTCAGGTCAACCCGAGCCCCTACATGTACTTCCTTCGCATCGGGGAGCTCAGCATCGTCGGGGCCTCTCCTGAGCCGATGGTTCAGCTTCTCGACGGCAAGGTCATCTCTCGGCCAATCGCAGGAACCCGTCCCCGCGGTGCGACCGACGAAGAGGATCGACGTCTCGGCGCCGAACTTCAAGAACATCCAAAAGAAGTGGCCGAACATGTCATGTTGGTCGATCTCGCTCGAAACGACATCGGGCGGGTGATCAGTTTCGGGACCGAGACCCGCGATCAACTCATGTCGCTCGAGCGATACAGCCACGTGATGCACCTCACCTCGCAGGTGTCGGGTGATCTTGCGCCTGGCAAGAGCGCGATCGACGTGCTCCGGGCGACCCTGCCGGCCGGCACGGTGTCGGGAGCCCCGAAGGTCCGGGCGATGGAGATCATCGACGAGCTCGAACCCGTGAAACGTGGGCCATACGCTGGTGTGATTGGCTATATCGACTTTTCGGGCAACATCGACACAGCCATTGCAATCCGAACCATGTTCGTCACCGGCAACCGCGCATCCGTTCAGGCTGGTGCCGGCATCGTGGCTGA
This sequence comes from uncultured Acidimicrobiales bacterium, assembly GCA_905479685.1. Classification (GTDB taxonomy): domain Bacteria; phylum Actinomycetota; class Acidimicrobiia; order Acidimicrobiales; family SHLQ01; genus SHLQ01. The sequence continues at coordinate 816 of CAJQNJ010000158.1, read as the reverse complement.
CAGCGTCCCGATCGACGAGCACAATGAGTGCATCAACAAGTCCAAGGCGCTACTCGCAGCAGTACCCGGAGCGCGGATCATGACCACACAACGCAGAGCCATGCAAGAGACGATGACAGGGGAACAGATCTGATGGGCGTGTACATCGGTGAACGAGATGTCGTGTTGGTGCGCGGGGAAGATGCCACGAGCTACCTCCAGGGACAAGTGAGCCAGGACGTGGCCGGGCTCGGGGTCGGGAAGAGCGCGTGGAGTCTCATCCTTCAGCCGCAAGGCAAAGTCGACGCGTGGTTCCGGATCACCCGAACAGGGCAGGACGCATACGTCCTCGACGTTGATGCGGGATTCGGCGAGGCTTTGCTCTCCCGTGTGAAGCGATTCATGTTGCGTGTGAAGGTCGACCTCGAACTCGACACATGGGTACTCCACGCGTACGACACAGCACTCCCCGAAGACGCAGCACTCCCCGAAGACACAGTACTTCCCGCAGCCACAGGCCTCCCCGACGTCGAGGCGCCGATTGTTGCTCCCTCAGCCGATGGGTGCGGCGTGGATATCGTCGGACCTGATCTCGACGATTCCGATGTGGTTGCAGACAACGAACACCGATCGACAGCCGAATACACTCGCCGCCGAATCGAGGGCGGAATCCCAGCGATGGGGGCCGAGCTCGGTGCGTCGACAATTCCTGCTGAAGCAGGCGTGGTGAATCGTTCGGTGTCGTTCACCAAGGGTTGCTACACCGGGCAGGAGCTTGTGGCACGTGTTGACTCCCGCGGTGACAACACTCCGCGCCGGCTTCGGATTGTGTCCGGG
>CAJQNJ010000157.1 GCA_905479685.1 uncultured Acidimicrobiales bacterium | reverse complement strand
TGAACTGTCGCAACTCAGCACAGATTGCCTCCGTATTGCGACGGTCCTTCGACGGGCCACCCGCGTCAGTCGGAGGCCCCGAATCCGAGTCCGTTCACTGGAGCGAAGCAGCCGATGAGGAGCCAGCCGTTGCCGAGGTCGGCGAGGCGATCGACGTCATCCTCGACGAACGCGACCACGCCCCCGAGTCGATCCTGGTCGCGACCGCGTCCAGCCGGCTCCGCGATCGCCTGATCGACGACTATGCGTTTTCTCGTTGGGAGGATCGAGCTCACACCACGATCGTTTGCGAGAACGTCCACCGCATGAAAGGACTCGAGTTCGACCACTTGGTGCTCGTCGTTCCTGATCCGGTGACGTCGGACGAACTGCTTGATGTCGGCGTGAGCTGTGCGATCCTCAGCCTCACGGTGATCGGTCCTCGAGCCGTCGCCGAACGTCTCCACCTCGCGCCCTTCAAGCCAGCTACCTGAAGTTGGACTGTCTGCTCGACCCCACTCATGTCGCTCCCACCGTCCAGGTGGCCCGTTCAGCGATTGCTCTCAGCCCAGGTCCAGGTGTCAGCCCGATTCGCCGTACGAGAGGGAGGTGACGATGTTGCCGTTCCCGTCTCGGAGGAACACGGTGTCGCCGCTGTTGTTCCAGACAGCACTCCTCGAGGCGCACCAGTACCGGACAGTTGCATCATCCTCGCCGCACCCGCTGAACAGGGTGACACCGTCTCCGGACGCCAGACGGATGTTGGCGAAGGTGTAGCGGTGCGAGGCCGACTCGTCGGCAACCTCCCACCCGTCGAGATCGAGGGTTTCGGCCCCACGGTTCACGAATCGAACCCACTCCCCGTTCAGGTTCTTACCGTCATCTCCAGGGGCATCGGCATTGACCTCGATCTCGATGTCGGCATCGAGATCACTCCTGCCGCACGCATCGGAAGCCCAGAGGCCTCGACCGCCATCCTGCGCAATGTTCTGCAGCTCCGCGTAGGCGTCAGCGCGTGCATCATCAGGTGGGTAACGCCTGGCGATCGCGAAACCGTTCGCGACGAGTTCGGCGCCAACGTCGAGCCCTTCGGCCGTCTCGACATATCGCAGCGCGCGACCGAACTGATCCACGTCGGAACGATCTGTGACGAGTACCAGTTCCTCTCCCGCGACGAGATTCGAGAGAGCCTCCGATGCCTCCTCACCGAAACACTCGCCGGTCTCGGGAGTATTCACCCCGATGATTCGAACCTCCACGTCACCGCGCGGACCCGAGACGTACAACGTGTCGCCGTCGACGACCTCGGTGCTCCGCCAGAATTCTCCTGAGGCATTCGGCGGAGCGATCACCTCCGGACCCGCCGATGAGGCCGCCTCCGGGTCGTCGATTTCGAACTCGACGGCGGATTCGTCCGCTCCGGAGTCAGTCGATGCGCAACCGAGCAACACCGCAACGGACATCGCTGCCCCGCGACGACTCGGATGGTGCGATGCATCTTCACGGCGCTGGCTCAAGCTCTTCGTCCATCGAGATGCTGATCACTGTCCGGGCGTCGTCAACTAGCCCGCTCAACGAACGAGCACAGCGCCGAGATCAGCTCCATCTCCTCGACCGTTCTGGCTCTCGTGTCCAACAGCTCGTCGGTGCACACGAGGTAGGCGAGACATCGGGCCCGGCTGATCGCCACGTTGAGCCGGTTCTTGGAGAACAAGAAGTCGGCATGGCGTGGCATGAAATCAGCCGACGACGTCGCCATCGAGAACAGCACCACCGCAGCCTCCTGGCCCTGGAACTTGTCGACGGTGCCGACCTCGACTCCGCTCGTCGACGGGTTCGCCCGCAGCGCCTCCTCGATGCAGCGGCGCTGGTCGTTGTACGGGGCGACCACCATGAAGTCACCAACGGTCATCGGGTGGGTGACGCCGTGCTGATCGGTCCACGGTTGGCCGAGCAACTCCTGGACCTTCGCGACGACGATCGCAGCCTCTTCGGGTGACTCGGTCGAGCAGCCATCGTGCTCGGCGCGCAGCCAACGCAAACCCGTCTCGCCATCGACCGACTGACCGGTGCATGACTCGTGGCTGTGCAGCTTGCCGCCGTACATCACCTCCGAGATGAACTCGCACACGTCGGGATGCATCCGCCACGTCGTCTCCAACAGCACGCCACGCTCGGGCGGCACCGTCAGCTCGTCGCTCAGCAGATGCTCGAGCGCGCTCGCACCGGCACCTCCCGGATGGCTCGCCTGCGAAACCTGCGGCAACTGTTGTGGGTCGCCGAGCAGGATCACGTTGGTCGTGGCCATCGTCGCGGCGAGCGTGTCGGCCAGGCCGAGCTGGCCGGCTTCGTCGACCACCAGCACGTCGACCGGGTTGTCACGCATTGCCTTGCTCGCGAACAGCCAGGTCGTCCCCGCAATCACGTTGAAGTCACCCTCGGCTGCCTTGGCGTTGTCGGCGACATACGCCACACCGGGGAGCGGGCCCGGCTTCGACTTCTGGGCCGCTCGCAGATTCTCAGCGTCACCCTCGTCGTCGAACCGGCCGACAACGGCTCGCATCAGGTTGCCGATCGCGGCGTGGCTCATTGCGGTCACACCCACCCGCAAGCCAGCGTTCACCATGGTGCGGATCATGTGCGCGCCGGTGAATGTCTTGCCCGTTCCCGGTGGCCCCTGGATCGGCACGTAGCTCCGGTCGAGCCCGGTCGCCCAGCTACAGACAGCATCGACACCACCGACGAACACGCCACCGTCGGGGCCACGACCCGGTTCGAACACCGGGAGGTCGCGGCGCAACATCGCATGGCCGACGCGGCCCGCCTGACCCGCGAGCATTTCGTCGGCCAACTCCTCCAGCGCGGTGAGTTTCGCCCCCTCGGGGAACCAGCTGTAGTGGACGAACGATGTCGGTATGACCCCGGCCGTGTCGGCGTCGTCCTTCCATTTCACCGCGATTTCGCCGGCGGCGGTGTCGAACGACATCACCTGGAAGAACAGCCACTCCTGCTCGTTCAGAGCAACGATCAGCTTGGCCTGGTCACCGATGTCGGTGTCGATGGGCTGGGGAGGGAACGAGAACCAGGCCCACGGCCACTTCAGTTCCTGGCCCTTCACGCCGTACTGGGGCTCCAACCTCTCGAATGTCAATCGGGTGATCGCCGACAGCGAGTCGAACTGGTCCGCCTCGTCAGCGATCGACAACCGGTAGGCGTCGGCGTTGACGACTTGACGTTCGCGACGCCAGTAGCCGAGCAGGTCGCCCATCAGGTGTTCGGTCGTGCCGGGTCCGAACGCATGGAGTGCCTCGATGCGTTCGTCGAGTTCGGTGTCGTCCTCCTCGCGGCCGAGCATGGCTTCACGCCACTCCACGCCAGCAGGTCGTTGGGTCACCAACCAATCGCGCAGGGCTCGGGTGGCTCGGACGTCGTCCTCGTTGTAGTCGGCGATCCGATCGAGACCGGCCTGGTCGTGCGAGGCCATCCACTTCTCGTACTCGACGACCGCGCCCGCACCCTGGTCGATCTCGTGGCCACGCTCGTAGTCGGTGAGCAGCTCGAGGTACTTGAGGCCGTAACCCTCGACACCGACCTGCATCGCGCCTTTCACGATCGGCAGGAGGTCGACGAACTGGCCGGTGGAGATCAGCTGCTCCAGTTGGAGCTCCGCGACACCGTGCTCGACCGTCAGCCGTTCGAGCGACGATCTTTCGGTGTGGTTGTAGTGGTACACGTGCATGTCGGGGAACTGCACCCGACGCGCCGCGAGGTGATCGATGAGCGCCTTCGTCGCCGTCGCTTCTTCGTCTTTGTCGTGCGCCCAGAACTCGACGAACTCCCACTCGCCCTCCCGCGAGCGTTCGATGAGGCCGAACAGGAAGAACAGCTCCGCGTCGGCCCGCCAGAACGGATGTCCCTCGAAGTCGAGGAACACGTCGCCATCGTCGGGAGCCGGGAGCGCAGCGAACCCGATCGGCTCTGGCGCATCGATGTCGTCGACGAGCGCGGCGTCGTCTGCGACGGGTGGGTCGAGTAGCTCGAAGGGCGGCTTGTCGTCGGGTGCGTTGCGTGCTGCGACCTGGAGCCGGGCCTGACGCACGAACGTCTCGAGACGAGCCTCGTCGAGGTCGGTCACCTCGCGGTCGAGGGTGGCGAGCGACGCGATTGTCGACACACCATCGTCCTGCAACACGGCTCGGTCGACACGGCGGACGCCGGCCACGTGCACGAGCGAATCGGCGGCGCGCCAGTCGGCCTCGCAGACCAGCTCGAACTC
>CAJQNJ010000156.1 GCA_905479685.1 uncultured Acidimicrobiales bacterium | reverse complement strand
CGACTTGAGGAAAATCCGGCTTGGGCGAGTGCTACAGCGAATCACGACGAAGTCCTCCCATTCGTCGTACAAGATCTGAAGCTTCTCGCCAGCGTGGGTCCCTTTCGCCGAGCGCAATGGGTCGCCAATGTACGGGCGTTGCGTGTCGAGCTAGAGATGCTCGGAGGCACACTTTCGGTGCTGTCAGGTGATCCCAGCAAACACATACCCGATCTCGCCCGCGAAGCCGATGCTCTGTACTACAACGAAGCCACGAGCAGCTGGGGTCGAATGCGTGACGCAGCGGTTGCGTCCCTCTCACCGGTACCCGTATCTTCGTCGTGGGGCACGCTCGTGTCGACGCCGGGGACGGTACTCACCGCAAAGGGCACGCTGTCCAAGGTGTTCACTCCGTTTGCTCGAACCTGGGCGTCAACACCACGTCGCGCGGATCCAGTCGGCGGCGATGCATCGATCGTTGTTACGCCAATCGGCACAGACAAACTGCTCGAGGTCGCGGAAGATCCTCCCATGGACCCGGGCAACGCCGGTGCGCACCGAATGCTCGATCGTTGGCTGGACCATGTGGATCAGTACGCCGAGACCCGCGACCTCCCGGCGATTCCTGGCACCTCAGCACTGTCTGCGCACCTACGCTTCGGGACGATCTCACCCACCACGCTTCTTGATGCCGTCGGCACCGCCACTCCTGGACGAGAGGCCTTCGTCCGCCAGCTCGCATGGCGAGATTGGTACGCCCACCTCCTTGTGGAGAACCCCGCGATGACGCGCTCGGCCCTGCGCCCGGAATACGACGCGATCGAGTGGAGAGCTGACCCGTCGGGTCTCGAGGCGTGGAAGAAGGGGCGCACCGGTTACCCAATCGTCGATGCTGGAATGCGACAGTTGGCAACGACAGGTTGGATGCACAACCGTGTGCGCATGATTACGGCGTCGTTCCTCGTCAAGGATCTCCTGATCGACTGGCGAGAAGGCGAACGTTGGTTTCGACATCTTCTCGTCGACGGTGAACCGTCGCAGAACGTTGGCAACTGGCAGTGGGTCGCTGGAATAGGGACCGATGCGGCCCCATACTTTCGAGTATTCAACCCCACCACACAGAGTCGGAAGTTTGATTCGAGTGGCGACTACATCAGGCGCTGGGTACCAGAGCTCGCGCACCTCGACGCACGTGCGATCCACGCACCATGGGAGGTCGCACCCCTCGATCTTGCGAGTGCGGGCGTCATTCTCGGCGACACCTATCCGGCGCCGATCGTAGACCACGGTCATGCGAGAGACCGCGCCCTTGCGGCCTACAAGACCGCCCTGGGCAAGAACTAGCTGACCACGAACGTTGCGGGCCGTATCGGCTCACACCCGTTCCACCAACGGACGCGGATCCACCTTGGCCTTCACATTCTGCGTTCGAGAGCGAGTCTCGTTGAGTTGTCGGTCGAAGAGCTCCACCTCATCCCATACAGCGTCAGCGGCCGCCGAGGCTGGCGCATGCGGCGAGTAGATGGTCGTCGTCACGTACGGCGCCAGTGCCGACAAGGGTGATGATGCATACACGCCAAGTTCGCGTCGGCTCGCCGCAACGATTTCCTTGACGGTCATGTCTGGGCGGATCTCGATACCAGCTTCGAGGAGTCGATCCTTGGATTCTTGCCAGCCAGCAAGCACGCGTGCGGTTGGGTCTTCGAGGTTCTGTCGATGCCGTCGACGAATGAGCTTCGCGAGAGCAACCATCAACAGAAGCATCAACGGGAACACGATGAGGAACAGGCCTGACGCGACCAACACCCGGACCGTTGTTCCAGGCCCACTGTCCTCGAACTCTGCTTCATCGCTCTCATCGGGGTTGGAGAGCTCAGGGGTCGGACCCTGAGTCTGGGCTTGGCCCTCGGGAATTTCCGTCGGGTCATCCTGTTCAGCGCCGGCTTCACCGCTCGTCGCGGGAACAGGATCAAACGCGACCCAGCCAATTCCTTCGAACAGCACTTCGGGCCACGCGTCGTAATCTTCAGAGGTAACCGTGTCCAGGAAGACCAATGTGGACTCCTCGTTCTGCTCGGCGATGCGATATCCAACGGTGATGCGCGTGGGAAATGCCTGCTGCCGAGCTGCGATGGCAAACGCCGCCACGAACTGATCTCGGTACCCCTCTCCCTCCAACAAGAATTCCTCCACGCGTCCCAGCGCCGTTCCCGATGGTTCTTCCGAGACGAGAGTAAACCGAGAAAGCAGCCCTTCGAGCGATTTCAGCCGCTCGTAGTCAGACGACCCTTGCACCCGTGAGACGAGTTCGGTGAGGGGTGACTCACCCGAAATCGTGGGCAGCCTCGTGTACCGCGGATCGCTCCGGTCGACTACAGCTGCGTTCAGCTGCTCGTCCAGTGGAGCCGCTATCTGAGAGATCACCGTGTAGGTGCGTGAATCGTCTTCACTTCGGTCGAGAAGGCTTCCTGAAACCTCGTCGTACCAGACGTCGTCTGCTTCGATCCGACTGACCGGCTGCGCCGCTGGAATCCAAGGGGATGTCGCATCGACGATCTCCACTACCTGGCGAACGGTGAGGGTCTCGACCACAACGTCGATGTTCGGCGGGATGTCTGACGATGTCGCGCTGTATGTGGAGTTTGTGGTCCAGTTGGCGCCATCGTATTCTTCGAGAGAAACCAGTGGCATGCGGTTGAAGAACTGCGCTGCAGGAGGCGCCGGTAGCTCGAGCAGAAACGCGCGATCGGAGGCCTCGCGCTGCGATTTCAACTCCGCGAGAGGGTTCACCGCCGAGGCGGTGACGACCTCTTCGTTCCGAAGCCGACGAGGATCGAAGGGCTCGTCCGCAGATGGAAGCAGGACCGCGATCAGCGGCGCCAGAAATGCCAAGGCCACCAAGACGGGAACTCCCGCAATGAGCCGTTCGCTCAGCATACGTTCACCCACGAACTCGGTCACCCGTGCGCGCTCTGCGCTCGATATCAACGCCTGTGGCACAGCGCGCACCAGTGCGAGCAACAGAGCCGATCCGATGAGTGCGACGATCAGCAAGTAGGTGACGTAACCCTCTGGAGCTGCGAGCGGAAGCGACAGGGCAGCAAAGAGCACGGGTGGGACCACGGGTAATGCACTGTGCTCCGACCGAGCGACCAGAACCCCCGTGCTCGATCCAACGAGCCATCCGATCACGGTCACGAAGCCGAGCGGTTCGGCGAGACTTGTATCGATCGGAAATGTGGCCGCCAACGCGTTGCGCCAGCCGTCAATCGTTGCCCCGTATAGGGCCGAAGTAATGTCGCTTGCGCCACCAAAGCTGGTCGCGGGCAGAATCACGGCGAGAGTCACGAAAAGAACACCGGTGACGGCCAACGCTACGGCGAGGAGCCAGCGCCCCATACCGGTGCGAGCCAGCGCCACGGCCAGCAGCCCGGACAAGAGCACCGAGCCAATGATCGGAGCGATCCAGCCTGGCCCCTCGAACACGCGGCTGTAGAAGAAGGCCGACACCACGAGGAGTACGCCCGCAGCCGACGCCTGTCCGAGAAACACCTGTCTCACGAGCGCCTCGTGACTTGATTCCAAGCGCGGGCAAATTCTTCACTGGTGGCTGCGGTCAGCACTGTTGCGTCAGGAATCGCCTTGTCCCAGTCGTGTGATCCGGCGGTGAATTGCGCAACCGTGACCACATCGAAACGTCGACGAAACCGGTTCACCATCGCCAGTTCGTCGGGAGTGATGCTGCCGGTGATCAAGGCCATCGACACTCCTCCGAGGTTCGACCGAGCTCGCTCCAACGTCTCTTCGATGCTCCCACGAAACGAAAGCCCGAGCTCGGCCATCCGATCCATGATCGTGGGCGGTGGCATGACATGGCTCAACTCGAGACCGTCTGTCGTCAGCAGCCGAAACTCGAACCCACGAGTCATCGATGCCATCATGATCGACGCGGCAGCGCGGACCGCGTCCTCGAATGACTCCGCCGAATACGAAGTCGCTCGAGTGTCCAAGATCACGAGCGATCGGGGCTGATGTGTATCGACGTTGTGACGAACCATCAGCTTCCCGGTCCGTGCCGAGGATCGCCAGTGGATCTGTCGCAGGTCATCGCCGCGCACATAATCGCGCAACGTGTGGAAGGTGACGCCGCCTTCCAGGGCTTCCCCAGAGTCGGGGCCGTCGAGGTCCCTCGCAATACCGCTTGGAAACGGCTCGAGTTGATGGACCAGTGGGTGCACCCACAGATTCGTGACTCCCTCATCTGGTTCGCCGGAGCGCACGAGTCCGAACGGATCTGCACGAGTGACGTCGAGTGGTCCGACTCGAAACACGCCGCGTGAATCCGTCGGAAGCTCCGTGGTGATCGTCGTCGACTCGTTCGGTTCGAGACTTGGCACTTCGATGGGCAACTGTTCAGCGCCGAACTGTTCCAGCGCCAATCCACCCGATGTGCGGCGCCGTCCAGTATTCACGATCGTGAGATTCGAACGTGCTGGTCGCCCGACCCGAACGCGTTCGGGCACCAAGACGCGGTTTGCCTCGACTCGAGGACGACGAATGATCCACAGACGCCCAATCGCGACAGCAACGAGGAACGCGACGCCGAGCGCGATCAGCGTCCGGTACCCGAGGGCCAGCCCGGCAACCAGTGATATGGCCCCGATTGCGAGGAACGTCTTGCCTGCGTCGGTCAGCACGTCAAGTCAACGCTCGGATCAGCGCTCAACACGCTCTTTGGGCGTTGGGATTTCTTGCAGGACGGCCCGAAGCAATTCCAGGGAATCGATGCCTTCGAACTCGGCCTCTGGTTTGAGCAACATGCGATGCGCCAACACCGACTCGGTGAGATCCTTCACGTCGTCGGCGGTCACGAAGGGTCGACCATTTGCGGCTGCGAGTGCACGTGAGGTGCGGCCGAGGGCAATGGAACCACGCGGGCTGACTCCGATTCGTAGCTCAGGCAGCTCGCGCGTTGCTCGTACAATCGACACGATGTATTGCCGCACCGCTGGAGAAATGTAAATCGAGTCGGCGACCCGGGCCATCTGCCGCACTTCCTCTGTGGACAGGACAGGCTCGACGTCAACGCGAGTTCTACCCGCGGGAGCGCTGTCGATGATGTCGATCTCGGCGACTGCAGATGGATAACCGAGCGCAAGGCGCATCATGAACCGGTCGATCTGGGCTTCTGGGAGTGCATAGGTGCCGTCATGTTCGATCGGGTTCTGGGTCGCGACCACGAGAAAGGGATTCGGCACCGGTCGGGGCACACCGTCCACTGTGACCTGATATTCCTCCATCACCTCGAGCAGCGAAGACTGCGTTTTTGGTGATGCTCGATTGATCTCATCGGCCAGTACGACATTTGCGAAGACAGCGCCCGGGTGAAACTCGAACTCACTGTTCGACTGGTTGAAGATCTGCACACCGGTCACGTCGCTCGGCAAGAGGTCGGGCGTGAACTGGATTCGGGTCAGCGTTCCGTCGACCGACTCAGCCAGAGCACGGGCCAAGGACGTCTTGCCCGTTCCGGGAACGTCCTCGATCAAAAGATGGCCCTGCGCGAGCATGCACAGAAAGGCGAGGCGGATCTCTCTGGTCTTGCCATGGATCACCCGTTCGACGTTGTTCACCAGCTGCTGGAATCGATCAGCGTAGGTTCGGACCTCGAGTTCGAGGTCTTCGACGGTGTTGGTAGTACTCACGTGGGGACTCTCCGCTCTGGGACGTTCTACAGTCAAGTGTGCCGCGCGAACGACAGCGCGTCACCTCGCGAGGGTAGATCACCCTCGCTTTGTTCGGGAGGGTCATTCCTATCACTCGTCGCCGACTCGATTCAGAACTTGTTACCAGGGGTTTGGCGACATCTCGACAACACGCTCGCGAGCTGATCGAGAGTCGCCGTGTCACCGTCGGAGGAGCACCAGCGCACAAGCCGACGCGCCAGGTGTCCAGCGCGGAGGCGGTAGTCGTGGTCGGCCCCCCGCCCCGCTATGTCGGCCGCGGAGGACTGAAGCTGGAACGTGCACTGGAGACCTTTGCGCTCGTTCCCGCCGGAGCGACCGCGCTGGATGCCGGGTCATCGACTGGAGGGTTCACGGACTGTTTGCTGCAATCTGGTGCGGCTCGCGTGATCGCAGTCGATGTCGGCACGAATCAACTACACGAACGCCTCCGGGCTGATCCGCGCGTCGATTCTCGGGAGAATACCGACATTCGAAGTCTCACTCGATCAAAGATCGAGCACGAGTTCGACGTGCGGACCGGATTCGACCTGATTGTCGCTGATCTCTCATTCATTTCGGCCACAGCCCTTCTCGACACTTTTGCCCGGTTGCTCGCGTCGGACGGGGACATGGTGGTCCTCGTGAAGCCCCAGTTCGAGGCCGGCCGACCCGAAGTGAGCAAGGGCCGGGGCGTCATTCGCGACCCTGACATCTGGAAACGAGTACTGCATGAGTTCATCGATGCCGCTGTCGACGCCGAGCTCGAGGTGACCGATCTTGCAATCTCGCCGATCACCGGTGGAAAGGGAAACGTCGAATTCCTCGCACACGTTCGTCATGGCGACATACTTGTGACACACGTCGAGAGGGAGAACTGATGGCTCGAATTGGTGTGGTTCTCCACGGAGCAGACACAGCAGCACGTCGCCAGACCGAGAAGCTGACGATACAGCTGAACGCGCAGGGCCACACGGTCGTCGCGTCGTCGGAGGACTCGACACGAATCGACGGGTTGCAGTGTGTCGAACCGCACGCCTTCGCGGAAGGTCTCGATCTCGCCATCAGTCTCGGCGGCGATGGGACAATGCTCCGAACAGTCGCTCTCCTCGATGGAGCCGATGTGAACATTCTTGGTGTGAATTTCGGCGATCTCGGGTTCCTCACCGTCATCGAACGGCATGAACTCGAGCAAGCAGTCCAACGTTGTCTCGATGGTGAACATGACATCGAGGAGCGCATGCTCGTGACCGGGACACTGGGCTCTTCGACCATGCACGCACTGAATGACATCGTCGTAGAACGCGCCCCAGGCCAGACGACGGTTCGAATCGGCCTCACAATCGATGGAAAGCGGTTCACGTCGTACCCCGCTGATGGCTTGATCGTTTCAACGCCGACTGGAAGCACCGCCTACGCACTATCGGCGCGAGGACCCATCGTGTTTCCGACACATGCTGCGCTGCAGATAACCCCTGTTTCGCCACACATGCTCTTCGATCGGAGCCTTGTCCTGGGGCCGGATTCGATCGTCGAGTTGACGATCGAGGGCCACCGATCAGCCGTGGTGTCAGTGGACGGCAATACAGTCGCTTCAATGGAACCAGGAGACACCATCACCTGCACACGATCTACTCACGTCGCCCGTCTTGTCACGTTCGACACGCGCGACAACCTTGCGGTACTGAAATCGAAGCTCGGCATCGCCGACCGCTGACCCATCGCGAGATCGATCTCATGCTCGAAGAACTCAGAATCCACAACCTCGGCGTCATCGAGGAACTTTCACTCGTGTTGCCCTCAGGCTCCATCGCTGTGACCGGAGAGACTGGCGCGGGCAAGACGATGGTCGTCGGTGCAATCCAACTCCTGATGGGAGGCAGGGCCGAGCCTGACATGGTGCGCGTTGGTGCGTCCGAGGCGGTCGTCGAAGGTCGGTTCGTCGAGCCAGACGGCACAGAAGTCGTCGCTCGGCGGGTGGTACCCGCCGACGGACGCTCCCGTGCCTACTTGGACGGCTCGTTGGCAACGGCAACCGTGCTCAGCGAGAGGATCGGTCCCCTCATCGACCTTCACGGTCAACATGGACAACAATCGCTCCTGCGGCCCGCCACACAACGAGATTCGCTCGACCGGTTTGCAGGCATCGACCGCAGTCCGCTCCGGGACGCTCGCGCAGACGTCGCTGCCATCGATGCAGCACTCGCCGATCTTGGCGGTGACGCAACCGAGCGCGCTCGCCAGATCGATTTGCTCCGGTATCAGCTCGATGAGGTGATCGCCGCTGGAATCGACAATCCCGAAGAAGATTCGGTGTTACAGGCAACCGAGGCACGTCTCGCATCAGCGTTCGATGATGATCTCGCTGCTGGACAGGTGGGAGACCTCCTTGGCAGCGACGGAGCGGCCGCTGAAGCGCTTGGTGAGGCAGCCGCGACCATGTCTGGGTCCGATGTGTTCCGCGACGTTGCCGTCCGGCTGCGAGCGCTCCAGGAGGAACTAGTAGACATCACCGCTGAAGTTCGGTCGATCCGCGAGCAGATCGTCGACGACCCCGCGGCGCGTCAGGCGGTGCGCGAGCGCCTACAGATGCTCGTCGAACTACGACGCAAGTACGGGCCAACCCTCACACACGTTCTTGAATTCGCAGATGACCTCGATAGACAGCTGAGACAGCTCGAATCGCATGATGAGCAGGTTCGCGAGCTGACCGATCGACGAGTCAACGCAATCGACCATCTCGCCGCAGTTTCCGAACGTCTTGCGAGCGAACGACGAGCGGCAGCGGAACCTCTGGCCGCCGCGGTGCAAACCGAACTCTCCACACTCGCCATGCCCAAAGCACGCGTCGAGATCAGTGTTTCAGGAGATGCTGGCGACGATGTCACGGTCCTCTTGGCTCCGAATCCGGGGCTGCCACTGCTGCCAGTCGGGAAGAATGCTTCCGGTGGCGAGCTCAGTCGGACCATGCTCGCCCTCCGCCTTGTCCTAGCCGGAGGCCCACCCATCAAGGTGTTCGACGAAGTCGACGCCGGAATTGGCGGCGAAACAGCGCGCTCGGTCGGAGAAGCCCTCGCGTCAATCGGTTCATCGGCTCAGGTGTTCGTCGTGACCCACCTTGCGCAGGTCGCTTCGTGCGCAGACACGCATGTGTTGATCGACAAATCCACCACCGGAACGTCGACCTCTTCCCAGGCACGCATTCTCGAAGATGGAGAGCGCGTGGTCGAGGTTTCGCGCATGTTGTCCGGTTCGCCCGACAGCTCAGCGGCTCAAGAGCATGCCGAGGAGTTGCTCGCGGCGAGAGGCGTCAGGTCACAATCGGAAAGGTAAGGGCGCATCTCGTCCCGAGAATTTGCCGATCACGTCGTCAAATTGCCACCCGCCCGGACATCGCGCTCGATAAGGTGATCTCCCGTGACCAAACATGTCTTCGTCACTGGTGGTGTCGCCAGTTCACTCGGCAAAGGACTCACGGCTTCGGCTTTGGGTCGCGTTCTCAAAGCTCGCGGCCTACGAGTCACGATGCAGAAGCTCGATCCGTACCTGAATGTCGATCCCGGCACCATGAACCCGTTCGAGCACGGTGAGGTTTTCGTTACCGATGACGGTGGTGAGACGGACCTCGACCTCGGACACTACGAGCGTTTCATCGACGAGAACCTGACCCGTCGTTCCAATGCGACGACAGGTTCGATCTATTCCGCGGTGATCGCCGCTGAGCGTCGCGGTGACTATCTCGGCCGAACGGTTCAAGTCATCCCGCACATCACCGACGAGATCAAACATCGGATTCGCCAGTTGACTTCCGACGACACCGACGTCGTCATCACCGAAGTTGGCGGAACCGTTGGTGACATCGAAATTCTTCCGTTCCTCGAGGCGATTCGTCAGCTGCGCCTCGATGTGGGGCCAGAGAACGTCTTCTATCTGCACGTCACACTGGTTCCATTCATCGGCCCATCTGGCGAGCAAAAGACCAAGCCAACACAACACTCGGTGACCGAACTTCGAAGCCGCGGCATTCAACCCGACGCAATCGTCTGCCGAAGCGACGAACCGATCAGCGACGATCTGAAGCGAAAGATCTCCCGATTGTGTGACGTTCCCTTCACCGGGGTGATCAATGCAGCAGATGCTTCGAGTCTCTACGAGATTCCTTTGGTCGTGCATGCAGAAGGACTCGATTCCTTCATCTGCAACCACTTCAGGATCGACCCCCCAGAAGCTGACCTCACCGAATGGAGGGCCCTTGTCGATCGGGTCTTTTCGGCTGAACAGAACGTGCGTGTCGGCATCATCGGCAAATACGTCAGTCTGATCGACGCTTACCTTTCGGTCGTCGAGGCGTTGAACCACGCCGGCATCAAGCATCATGTCAACGTCGAGATCGACTGGATACAAGCCGAAGACGTCGAGGGCCTTCTTACGGAGCGACTCCGCAATCTTGACGGGATCGTCATCCCGGGAGG
Organism: uncultured Acidimicrobiales bacterium; assembly: GCA_905479685.1. GTDB lineage: Bacteria > Actinomycetota > Acidimicrobiia > Acidimicrobiales > SHLQ01 > SHLQ01. The sequence continues at coordinate 11,553 of CAJQNJ010000156.1, read as the reverse complement.
CTTCGGCGAACGTGGGATCGAGGGCAAGATCGCAGCTGCCGGGTACGCACGAGAGCACGGAATTCCCTGTCTCGGGCTGTGTCTCGGGCTACAGGTCATGACCATCGAATACGCGCGAAACCAGTTGGGGCTGACCGGGGCGAACTCTCTCGAATTCGATCCGCAGACCAAACATGCCGTCGTGAATCTGATGGAAGATCAGCGCGATGTGTCCGAGATGGGTGGAACGATGCGTCTTGGTGCCTATGTCGCCCAACTCGCACCCGGGTCGAAGGTGGCCAACGCGTACGGCGAAGAGATCGTGTCCGAACGACATCGACATCGGTACGAGTTCAACTCGAAATACCTGACTCGTTTCGACGACGGGGACTTCTGGGCGAGCGGCGAGTCGCCCGACGGCAGGTTGGTCGAATTCATCGAATTGCGTTCACATCCCTACTGGGTGGCGACTCAGGCACACCCTGAGTTCAAGAGCCGACCGAACCGGCCCGCTCCCCTGTTCGGCTCCTTCATCGAAGCGGTTGTCGAACGTCAAAATGGTCGTAATCCGCAGCTGCTGAACCTGGACGAATCCCGAATTACCCAGCCGTGACCGGATTCCGGGCGCTCGACGAGGATCCGATCTATCAGGGATACGTGATCGAGGTTGTGAAGGGCCGCTTCGAGGGACCCGATGGCGTGATCTTCGAACGCGATGTCATTCATCATCCAGGTGCGGTTGCCGTCGTGCCAGTGATCGATGGTCGAGTGGTACTCGTGCGGCAGTACCGTTCGGCTCTGGACGCGCACATCTGGGAGATTCCCGCGGGTCTACGAGATGTGGCCGGTGAGCCGTTGGAGGTCGCCGCAAACCGCGAGCTCGTGGAAGAGGTTGGTTTTGTCGCTGGCTCGCTCGAACTCTTGACGAGCGTGCATAACTCTGTGGGTTTCTGCGATGAGCAGATCCACATCTTCTTGGGAACTGATCTGGCCGCGACCGAACGTGTGTTGACCGATAGTCCAGAAGAACTCGACATGGAGATTCGGCAGGTTCCACTTCTTGACGCCGAGCAGATGATCGTTCGTGGCGAGATCACAGATGCCAAGACCGTGATTGGGATCTTGGCGTCGCTACGCCGCTGATCGTGGGCACCGACCACCTTCCCGGAGACGTCGAAGAGTTCCTCACCCATCTCGCGATCGAGAAGGGACGGTCGGCCAACACGCTCACTGCGTACCGCCACGATTTGCGTCGGTATGTTGGGTACCTCGACGCGACCCCTGTCGCTGCAGCATCAGACGTTGATGTTCAGGGCTTTCGCGACGCACTCTTTGAGCTCGGTCTCGCCAGATCGTCAGTCAATCGTTCGTTGACCGCGGTACGCGGCCTACATCGATATCTGTTTGCTGAGGGCATCACCCGCACAGACCCGACTGCCGATCTCGAACCGTCCAAGCTTCCAAAGGGGTTGCCCAAGGCACTCCCGGAGTCCGATATCACTCGGTTGTTCGACGTCGTCGTTGGGACCGACGCCATGGCACGTCGCGACCGTGCGATCCTCGAGACACTGTACGGAACGGGTATGCGGATCTCCGAGTGCGTCGCGTTGTCGCTCGACGACGTCGATCTCGAAGCCGGGCTCATCCGCGTCACGGGCAAGGGTGACAAACAGCGATTGGTGCCGGTCGGCCGTCTCGCCGAATCTGCGCTGACCGCTTGGATCGAACCGCAAGGTAGGGGCGCGCTTGCCCCTACAAGTTGGAAATCGCGGTCTGATCAGTTGGCAATCTTCCTGAACCATCGGGGCGGCCGTCTTTCACGACAAGGCATGTGGGGCATGATTCGAAAGCACGGGCTGGAGGCTGGCATCGCCGATCGGCTGTCTCCTCATGTCTTGCGGCACAGCTGTGCGACTCACATGATCGACCACGGGGCCGACATCCGTACGGTGCAGGAACTTCTCGGGCATGCGTCAATATCCACGACACAGCTCTACACCAAAGTGTCGACGGATCTGCTGGTTCGCGCATACACCGCTGCACATCCTCGGGCCGCTGGTCGTCCTGGAGCTGTTCGATGACCGCCACGCACCTCGTGAAACGTTTTGTTGTATCGCTCTGGCCGCTCGGTCCCCGGCGCTCTGAGGACGATTGGGCGACCTCTCACCTGCTCGAGGGGGAGATTGCCCTCTGGGGAAGAATGTCTCGACAGGATCGGCGTCACAGCGCTGCGGTCGCTCGGCGGGTGGAGCGTCACCTGGGCGAGACGGCCACCAGGCCAGTCATCGCGGCAGCCCTCATGCACGACGTTGGGAAGGTCGACAGCCATCTGGGAACATTCCTACGGGTCGTCGCCACGTTGTCGGCCGAAGTTGCTGGCCGCGAAACCGCGGAACTCTGGGTTCGAAGCAGCGGGGTGACCCGTCGGATCGGGCTCTACCTCAAACATCCCGAAATCGGTGGCGACCTGCTCGACATGGCGGGGGCCGATCCGCTCACCTCCACGTGGGCTCGTGAGCACCACCTGCCTCCCGATCAGTGGTCGATCGATCCAGAGGTCGCTGCTGCGCTCTCCGCAGCCGACGACGACTGACCACCCTGAGATTGACTCAGGGCAGCCCGCTGATGGTGATCGAGACCGGGAACTGCGCAGACGTACCAGCGCCATTCGTGGCCCTCACGCTCCCCGTGTAGGTGCCGTTGGACGTGAAGCTCACGGTCGGATTGGACGTCGACCCCGCACCAGTCGAACCAGCAATAGACCAGCTCCACGACGTTGGCGAATTCGTCGCGGAACCCGTCAGCGTCACTGTCCCCGGGGGACCCTCACTCGACACCGCCACATTCGTCACAACCGGCGGAGTCGAGACGTTGACGCGGATAATCGTCGAAGTCGACGGCCCAGCTCCGACCGCGTTTGTGGCGAACACCCGGATCGTCTTGTCACCATCGGTGGTGTACGACGTGGTGAACGAGGAGTTCGATCCTGTGGAAGGTGTCCCACCGGACGCCGACCAACTCCAGCCGGTCGGGCTGTTGGACGCAGTAGCCGTAAGCTGCACCAATCCGTTTACGTTGGAGACAACGGTCACGACCGGCGCACCTGGCGGCTGCGGTACGGTGACCGTCACGTTCCTCTCGGTCGAATCCGGTGTTCCCGATGCGTTCTCGACGGTCAGCCTGATCGAATACGTGCCCGATGTGGCGAAGGTGAACGTGGGCGTCGCGGTCCCCTGGCCGGTGATGAGTATCGCGTCGGCGGCCACCCACGCGTAGCTCACCTCCCCGATCGACGTTGACCCATCGCATGCCACACCCCCACCGACAGGTGTGCAGGTGAAGTCAGCAACGGGAGGCTCGAAGTCGACGGTGACCAACTGCGACTGGGAACTGCTGCCCGCCACATTCGAGACGGTCAACGTCACGTCGTACGTGCCCGCCGTTGCATACGCGTGCTTCGGGTTCTGCACAGCCGAGGTGGTGCCGTCACCCAAGTCCCACAGCCAAGCCGTAGGCCCTCGAGTAGAAGCGTCAGTGAACTCCGCCGTCAGCCCACCTGTCACCACGGTAAACGCAGCCCCGGGTTGCCTGGCAACCTGCACGGTTGCGGTGAATGGCGTTGAGATTCCCGCTTCGTTGGAAGCGATCAGGGTGACGGTGTACGTCCCAGCATCATCGTAGGTCTTGACTGGATTCTGGGCTGCCGAAGCAGTTCCGTCTCCGAAGTCCCACTCCCAACTCGTCGGATCGTTCGAACTTATATCGGTAAACGATGCGACCAACTCATCCACGGTGCGAGTAAAGGCTGCAATCGGAGGATCGACGACAACGATCGTCTTGGTAACTGAGTCGGAGCCGCCTGCGTTGCTTGCAACGAGCGTGACCTCGTACGTCCCTGGGCTCGAGTAGCCGTGCGGAGGACTCTTTGCAACAGAACTCGTGCCATCACCGAAATCCCAAGCCCACTCGGTCGCGTCACCGGTTGTTGTGTTTACGAACTTCACGACTGAGTTCACGGGTACGGTTGCGCTAGCAACGGTGAACCCTGCCGATGGAGGGTTCGGTGGCAGCGGGATCACCGTCACCGTCTTGGAAACATCGTCAGAGCCTGCGTCGTTTCGAGCCGTCAAGGTCACCGTGTAGCTTCCATCATCGTCCCACGAGTGCGAGACGTTGGCGCCTTGAGCGGTCGCTCCATCACCAAACTCCCAGGTGAGCGACGTCGGACTATTGAGTGAGAGGTCGTTGAAGCTGATGGTCTCCCCAACCACCACCTCGAGCGCAGATTGGCCGAAGCGTGCCGTTGGTGGACTGACGCCTGGTTCGACCAAGATGTCAGCGAAAGCTTCATCAGCGCCCGCGGAGTTCGAGACCGACAAGCGAATCCGGAAGGTCCCCGCCGACCTCCATGCGTGCCGCACGGTTGTCCCGAGCGCCGAATCACCGTCGTCGAACCTCCAGCTGATCGCGGTCGGCGAGTTTGTAGATTCGCTTGTGAGCGTGACGCTTTGTCCGACTTCGACGACCCTCGGAAAGCCCCCGATGATCGCTTGCGGCGGCTTGACACCATCGACCACCGTAATGATCGCACTTGTTGTGTTGGATCCTGCAGCATTGCCTGCGGTCAGAGAAACCTCGAAGGAGCCAGGCTCCTCGAACACATGGGTGACAACCGATCCAGACGCGACCTCTCCGTCGCCAAACGACCAGAGCAGCGACTCAGGTTCGCCCGTGGACTCATCGACGAACTCGATCGTCTCGCCCACCTCGACCGTGTCACTTCGGAACGAGAAGTCGGCGGTTGGTACGCGCAGCACGTCATCGGCGACAACGGTCACCTCGAGTGACTGTTCGGCTTCGTCACCGCGAGCGTTCGCGACGAACAGCGTCACCGTGTATACGCCTTCGGTCTCCCAGATCTTGATCGCTTCGGGTCCCTCGCTACCGGTGCCGTCACCGAAGTCCCAGTTCCATGACGTTGGGTTGCCTGTTGACTCGTCGGTGAATTCGACTGCCTCGCCAGCGTTCACCGTTTGCGCCGAAAAACTAAAGTTGGCAACGAGCTCGTCTCCATCCGACGGTTGGCTCTCGATGGGATCGATCACGATCGGTGAGTTCTGTGGGTTGACCGGCGCCTCATTCGGATCCAGGTCATCGGTACCAGGCTCGTCGCCGCCGCCTCCCGAACTGTTCGGATCGGTGGCTTCGGGCTCTTCGTCAACCTCGCCGGGGCCCCCCGGCACCTGACCGTCATTGGTTCCGAACACCCGATCAGATTCGCCTTCGCCCGGAATGATCCCGCCAAAACCTTCTCCACTGGCATCTGGGTCAGACGTCACGATCACCGCTCTGAGCTTGGAGATTCGTTCTATCCCATCAGGCGTGATGATCGCAGCACGGCTTCCCTGGGGTTCATTCGCCCAGACGGCACCATCGAAAACTTCGAGCTCGAACTCGCGACCCGGGGTGCTACTGAACGACACCGAGTTGAGCACGACCCGTTCCTCGAGGTCGACGATGACGATCCTCCCGCTCTCGAAGTTCGGAAGATAGGCAACGGAGTCCACCGCGACTGGGTCTCCCCATTGATCGCCTCGCTCGCCGATGTCGATCTGGAAACAATCGCTTCTTTCGACCTCGGTCACGCTCAGAATACCGGCGGCGGGATCATGGACGAGCACCCGTCGATCTCCGTCGCTGTTGGTCAATACGTTGCCAGCGATCTGAACATCCGACAGTGATCCTGCGACGCACATCGTCGGACCGAGCTCGCCCTCGGCTGCAACTCGGTTCACCGTCCTTCGATCAGAGTCGACCACGTAGAGGTCGTTGCCCGCACGAGCCAGACCAGGCGGCTGAGCTTCTGTTCCGATTGGCGGAGGAAGATCGACGAGCGGCACCAAACCGCGATCGGCCGTCACCCCGAGTCGACGTGCATCGAACGTGACTGCAACCAGACGACCATCGGCATCGACGACTCGATCACCGAGGCCATCGGGCGTGGGAATGTCGAGCCGGTCACCGGCCCCGGGTTCGAAGACGAGGACCCGGTCGGTATCGAGTATGTAGGCGTCGGTGGACACGCGAAGATCAGCCATGATCTCGAGCTGTTCTCCTTGAAGGGGCGCACCCGAGCCGACGAGCTCTTCCACACTGTCGATGTCGAGCGACACTGCTCCGATCACACCCAACTCACCAGTTGTGCGATTCAAGAAGACTGCATCCCTACCCCTCGGGATTGTGACGAGCGAGTCACCAGATTCACCAACTCGGACCGAAGCGGTGATCTCCTTCGTGCTCCCGTTGATCTGCAGAATTCGACCGCGAGCGCCATCTTCGACCCAGACGACGGGGTCATTGAGAGCCACAGCAGCCGAGGCCTGATTTCCCAGTCGAAAAACCACGGCGAGTGACGCAACGACCAACAATGCCACGAAAAGCATCCAGCTCCATCGTGGTAATCGAAAAGCGCTCACCTACAGAGTCTAGGGAAGAGGGCTGGCTATGTCAGGACAGTTGCCCGATACTGTCGCTGTATCGAAATGTCACGAAACGTCCCACGTCGGGTTCGATCGGAGTAGTGCGTGCAGGTCCCCAGGACCCTTTGACGCTTGTGCTGCGGCCAACTGATTTGTTGCGGCGCCAGCGTATTCCGTCCGTTCAACGGCACGAAACACACCAACTGGGGTCGGCTCGTTCGGGCTCGAAGCGAGCCGCGACAATGCGAACGCGACTGCCGGGTTCGGTTGCGCCTCGTCATGCACGACAAGTGCATCTTCTCCGACATCGGCGACCTCGACGACTACCGCAGCACCCGTACGATCGATGGTTACGCCGCGTTCGTTCTCCGCCCCAAACCGAATCGGCTCGCCATGGGTCAGATTGATGAGCATTGCGTCACGAACCGAGCGCTTGGAGATCGAGTCGAACTGACCATCGTTGAAGACGTTGCAGTTCTGATACACCTCGACCAATGAGGCACCCGAGTGCGCATGCGCACGCGTGAACATCTCCTGCATGTGTTTGCGGTCCATGTCGTGTGTCCGGGCGACGAACGACGCTTCGGCTCCGATCGCGAGACTGGCCGCATTGAATGGTTGGTCGATCGAACCGTACGGCGAGGACTTCGTGACCTTGCCAACCTCCGACGTCGGAGAATACTGGCCCTTGGTCAATCCGTAGATCATGTTGTTGAACAACAAGATGTTGACATCGACGTTACGTCGCAACGCGTGAATCAAGTGGTTTCCGCCAATCGACAACATGTCGCCATCACCGCCCACGACCCAGACATCGAGATCGGGGCGGGCCATGGCAAGTCCTGTCGCGAACGCAGGTGCCCGTCCATGGATCGAGTGGATCCCGTATGTGTTCATGTAGTACGGAAAGCGTGCTGCACAGCCAATCCCGGAGATGAACACGGTGTTCTCGCGCCGCACATCGAGCTCGGGCATCATCAGCTGCATTGCGGTGAGGATTGAATAGTCACCACAGCCGGGACACCAACGAACCTCTTGATCTGTTGCCCAGTCCTTCTTTTCTGTAACGGGTGCATTCGCCATCTCAGGCCTCCAGATCGTTGACGTGTCCGAGGATTTCCATACGTAGTTCTCCGGCGGTGAAGGGTTGGCCCATCACCTTGTTGATCGGTCGAGCATCGACCAGGAATTCGGCCCGTAACAACCGGACCAACTGACCCATGTTGAGCTCGGGGACGATCACTCGGTCGAACCGGGCAAGCACCTCGCCAAGGTCCTTGGGGAAAGGATTCAAATGTGTGAGATGAATGTGAGCGACGTCGATGCCGTCAGCCCAAAGTCGTCTGACGGCGCTCCGGATTGCGCCCCAGGTCGAACCCCATCCGACGACCGCGATGCGAGCGTCTTCAGATCCCTCGACGCTGGTTAGCGGAATGTCGTTGGCGATCATGGCAATGCGCTCTTGGCGCAGTTCGGTCATTCGTGCGTGGTTCGCAGGATCGTAGGAGACGTTGCCGGTGTTCTCGGCCTTCTCCAACCCCCCGACGCGGTGCATCAGATCAGCAGTTCCAGGAACCGCCCAGGGACGGGAGAGCTTCTCATCACGCTTGTACGGGAGAAATTCGTCCTCACCGGCATCGTTCACATGGTTGGGTTCCGTCGCAAACTCCACCGGAATGGACGGTAATGAGTCCACGTCGGGGAGACGCCAGGGTTCGGATCCGTTGGCGAGATAGCCATCGGACAACAGCATGACGGGCGTCTTGTACACAAGCGCAATACGGGCTGCTTCGATTGCAGCATCGAAGCATTGACTCGGGCTGTAGGAGGCCACGATCGGCAGAGGCGACTCCCCGTGACGGCCATACATCGCCATCAGGAGGTCCGATGCCTCGGTCTTGGTTGGCAACCCTGTAGATGGACCGCCCCGCTGAATGTCCACGATCACCAGCGGCAGCTCCAACATGACCGCGAGTCCGATGGCCTCACCCTTCAATGCAACGCCGGGTCCCGACGTCGTCGTCACCGCAAGGTGGCCACCGTACGCCGCGCCGATCGCCGAACTCACTGCCGCAATCTCGTCTTCAGCCTGAAAGGTACGGACCCCAAAATTCTTGTGTTTCGCCAGCTCGTGCAAGATGTCCGATGCTGGTGTGATCGGGTACGAGCCAAGAAAGATCGGAAGACCCGATTGCTGCGAGGCAGCGATCAGTCCCCAGGAGAGCGCCGTGTTGCCGTTGATGCTGGTGTAGGTCCCCGGTTCGAGAGTCGCCGGAGGTACCGAAACGACATGACTCCCCAGCTCAGCTGTCTCTCCGTAGGCGTGGCCTGCCTTGAACGCAGCGGTATTCGCAGCGATGACGGCGTCACGACCCGCAAACTTCTGGTCGATCCAATCGAGGGTCGGCGCGGTCGGTCGCGTGTACATCCAGGACACGAGTCCGAGAGCGAAGAAGTTCTTGGAACGTTCGGCGTCGCGGGCTTTCACGCCAAGGTCAGCGCAGACCTCTCGCGTCAGCTTCGACATCGGAATGGTGATCAAGGTGTACCCAGCGAGGGATCCGTCCTCCAACGGGTTGTCGACGTACCCGGCCTTCTCGAGATTCCGTTCGTCGAACGCATCCTCGTTGATGATGAGCGTTCCACCACTGGCCAGCCTGCCGAGATCAGACTTGAGCGCGGCAGGATTCATCGCCACCAGCACGGTCGGTTCATCTCCGGGTGTGGAGACTGCTTCAGAGCTGATCTGGACCTGAAATGCGGACACCCCCGCCAGCGTTCCCTGCGGAGCGCGGATCTCGGCGGGGAACTCGGGCAACGTCGCAAGGTCGTTTCCAAAGAGTGCACTCGCACTCGTGAAACGATCACCGGTCAGCTGCATGCCGTCCCCTGAATCGCCAGCGAACCGGATGACAACCCGATCCACCTCGCGACCTAGAGGAGCGTCTACTACGTCAGTCATGGCCACTCCTTGTCAGCCCAACCACAGGCTGGCATTTCATCAAGCCCGACACGGGCTCAAATCGGACTGTAGCGTCTGTTCTAGGCGAACGACGGTACAGCCGAGAACTTCAGCTCTCTGCTCGCGCTGCCGCGTCGCCGAAGTCGGAATCCTTCGAGGCGATCCAGGCGAACAACTTACGACTTTTGGGAAGCTTTCCATCGCGTTCGAGGAGGTCAGCGAGCGCATACGCGCGGCGCAAATGATGCTCCATGGGGTCACGCGGGATCTTCCATCCCTTTTCGAGAATTCGCACACCGTTGTCGATGCGACCGCGGTCGGCCTCTGCCCCTGCAGCAACGATGCGACCTTCAGATACCAACTCGGCTGATGGTGAGAGCTCACCGAGTTCAACCCACAACTCGTCCACGTCGGCCCAATGTTGTACGGCCCTGTGGCAATCCATGAGCACTGGGTGTTGCTCAGCTGTTCCCGATTGCGCTCTGAAAGCCTCCAGCTCAACGATCGCGTCCTGCCACTTACCCAGACGGTAGAGACAGAGCCCGTGTAGCTCGTGGAGATCAGCGATCGCGGTATACGTCTCACTCAAGGGCTTGACGGTCTTGCGAGCGTCGGTGAACTGTTCATTGGTGAATTCCTTGCCGGCACGTTTGTACAGGCGCCAGGCACGTTGTCCCTTTTCCTTGCCGGCGAGCCGTTCAAGTTCTTTCTCGACGTGGACTGGCCGAGGCGGCCGTCCAGGAAGGGGCATACGTTCGACCGTGACGAGCTCGCCGGCTCGAGTGTCGCCTTCTCGTGGAAGTCCACCTCGCTCGATGGCTTGGCGCGCCTGTTCGCGAAGGTCGTCGCTACGAACTGTGGCCTCGTCCCGTCGAGCCTGTCGTTCGGCGAACTTTCGGCGTTCTTCTGGCGAGAACCTTTCTTCGGATTCCTGCTCGCTGATGCGTTGACCGATCGTGGCTCCAGCAGCACCATGTTGTGCCACGCTTCCCCACCCTGATCGCTCAGCTCGCGCCTTGGGCTTCGGCTGAGCATCACGGGTCGGGCGACGTCCTCCGCTGCCTGACCCTTTCCCCCGATTGCCGGAGCCGGACGACTTGGGTCCGGACCGGCCCGAATCGCCGCGCGCTTTGGGACCGGTACCAGATGATCCACTCTTGGCCCCCGACTTTGGAGGGCCCGAACGACGCGAAGATGAGGACCCTGAACCTTGAGGCATGCTGACAGGCTACAGCGGCCGGCCCTCGGTCTAGCGAGGTTGGGTACGGCGATCCTTCGACGAGCCGGTCAGACGAAGATCGCCGTGTCGAGATCGGCACCACATCCGTGCGTGGAGACGATGGCTCCGGTCTCGGGAGCGGGTCGCCGACGTAGAACCTGGCGCGCTTGTGAACGAATGGATAGCGAATGACCGCACCGGGTCCGAAGCGCCAGTTGTCAACGTTGCCTCCGAACACGCCGGGCGGAACACTGTCCACCCGTTGGTCTCATGCACTGCCAGCAAAACGTGAGGAGGCGCTTCCCGAAGGAAGCGCCTCAACTCAATGCGAAACCGGCGGCGACCTACTCTCCCAGGGCGAATCCGCCCAAGTACCATCGGCGCAACTGGACTTAACTTCTGTGTTCGGAATGGGAACAGGTGTGACCCCAGCGCTATCGCTACCGAGACTTTTACACCAAACCCTTTCGGATCTGCGACCGGACAAACCGTGTCAACCCAACGAAGGGCGTGTGAGATCTCTGATGTCTATTCAATTGTCAATCACAACAGATTCTCACGAATCTGCCACACCAGACTCTTTCGAATCCGATGGCTGGATCTTTCGCGAATCCAGACAGTAATCCTCTCCGAGGATTCCATAGCGAGCACGAACACCCAATTAGGTGTAGTAAATGAAGAGAAACCAAGCCCTCGGCCGATTAGTACCGGTCAGCTGAACACATTGCTGTGCGTACACTTCCGGCCTATCAACGTGGTGGTCTTCCACGGGCCTTACCCGGTTAACCCGGTGGGAAATCTCATCTTGGAACGGGCTTCCCACTTAGATGCTTTCAGCGGTTATCCCTTCCGTAGGTAGCCAACCAGCCATGCCCTTGGCAGGACAACTGGCACACCAGAGCTACGTCCATCCC
>CAJQNJ010000155.1 GCA_905479685.1 uncultured Acidimicrobiales bacterium | reverse complement strand
AGCGCAGGCCAACGCATGACATACATCGTTCTTCCGCAAGCGATGCGCATCGCCATCCCGCCGCTCGGAAATCAATACCTCAATCTGTTCAAGAACTCATCGCTCGGCGTCGTGATCAGCTATTTCGAGCTCACGAAAGTCACGACGACTGCGGTCGGGAACGGGCAGCCCGCAGTACCGGCATTCGCGTTCCTCATGCTGATCTATCTGATCGGCTCGCTCATCATCTCGCGAATGGTCAACATCGGGAACAAACGACTGCAGTTGGCGGAGTGATGACGACCACCGCTCCAACGAAGGCTCGGGCCACCCCTCAGCAGTGGGTACGCAGTAATCTCTTCCGCACTCCGCTCGACGCCGTGGTCTCGGTCGTGGCAGCGATTGGTGGCGGATACGTCATCTATCGTTTCCTACGATTCGTGTTCGTCACCGGTCGGTGGGAAATCGTCCGTCGAAATCTCGCGCTCTTCATCGTGGGCGCGTACGACCGTGACGAGTTGTGGCGGCCGGCACTTTCGCTCATCGTGTTGGCCGGACTCGTTGGGGTCTTCGCAGGTGTGGTTCGGCGACGTCAGATAGAGGCCGGAACGAGTGACCCGACCTTGACGATGGGCCAGAGAGTGGTCGATCTGCTGAAGAGACTGTGGCCTGCCGTGCTCGGCGTTGGGCTCATGTTGTCGCTCACCGAGACGATCACGCCCACACTGATCTTCATCGCGGCCGTGGTGGCCGCCGTTGTCGGCCGTCTGATCGGCGTGAGGCTCCCGACCGCGGCACTCGGTCCGCTCATCGCTGCCGCGTTCGTCATCGGTGTCGCGATGGTCTGGTTGCTCGCACAACCACTCGGATGGGACGACTGGGGCGGTCTGATGCTCAACCTGTTCCTCGCCGGGATCTCGATCACGCTCTGTTTTCCTCTCGGAGTTCTGCTCGCCCTTGGACGCCGATCGAAGCTGCCGTTGATTCGTGCTGTGTCGACGACCTACATCGAGGTGTTCCGTGGGGTGCCGCTGATCGCGCTCCTGTTGATGGCCAACGTGGCGCTCGGCTTCTTCGTACCCGAGACGATCGACGTGTTCGGGTTGTTCGAGGTCGACCTCGTGCCCGGCAAGGTTGTTCGCGCGATCGTGGTCTTCACTCTCTTCACGGCTGCGTATGTCGCCGAGATCGTGCGCGGCGGGTTGCAGTCGGTCCCGAAGGGCCAGATCGAAGCTGGCCAGGCACAGGGAATGTCACCGTTCAGTGTCACGACCTACATCGTCTTACCTCAGGCATTGCGTAATGTGATTCCGGCGCTCGTCGGGCAGTTCATCAGCCTCTTCAAGGACACAACACTGGCAGGTGCCGCGATGGGTTTCCTCGAGCTCTTGAGTGCGGCACAGGCAGTGACGAAGCAGCCCGACTTCAGCGGTCAGGGGCTCATTGCCGAGACGCTTGTTTTTGTCACATTCGTCTTCTGGGTCGGCAGCTTCACCATGTCGCGCGAGAGCCAGAGGCTCGAAGGGAAACTAGGAGTGGGTTCACGATGAGCGAAGTGTTTGCCGATGCCACACATGTTGCCGGCACGGGCGAGGTGATGATCGAACTGAGCGGCGTCGACAAGTTCTTCGGCGACTTCCAAGCGCTGCGTGACATCAACCTGAAGATCGGTCGTACCGAGGTAGTCGTGGTGATCGGACCGTCCGGATCCGGAAAATCGACGATGATCCGATGCATCAACCGGCTCGAACAGCACGACGCCGGTCGAATCGTGGTCGACGGTACGGTCCTGTCTGACGACATCCGGCATATCCAGGAGATCCGACGTGAGACAGGCATGGTGTTTCAGCAATTCAACCTGTTCCCGCATCTGTCCGTGCTCGACAACGTCACGCTTGCGCCGCGCAAGGTGCGCAAGATAGCGAGAGCTGAAGCCGAGGAACAGGGGCTGGAGTTGTTGCGGCTCGTGAAAATTCCCGAGCAGGCGAACAAGTATCCGGGGCAGCTGTCGGGCGGACAACAGCAGCGTGTCGCCATTGCACGCTCACTGGCGATGCAACCCAAGGCAATGCTTTTCGATGAACCGACGTCCGCGCTCGACCCCGAGATGATCAACGAGGTGCTCGAGACAATGAAGGATCTGGCCAGGGACGGTATGACGATGATCGTGGTCACCCACGAGATGGGCTTTGCTCGTGAGGTCGCCGACCGCGTGGTGTTCATGGCCGATGGCCAGATCGTCGAGGTCGGTACACCCGAGCACTTCTTTACCGACCCGTCCGAACCCAGAACGAAAGAATTCTTGTCTCAGATTCTCTGAGACAAGATCGTCGAAGGAGCCCAGATGACCAGCACCAGCAGTCGCGCCGGTGGAAAACTGGGGCGACCCGACATGATCGTCTGTGAGGGCGTCGACAAGTTCTACGGTGATTTTCAAGCGCTCAAGAACGTGACGGCGACGATCGCGGAGCGAGAGGTCGTCGTCGTTCTTGGCCCGTCCGGGTCGGGCAAGTCGACGTGGATTCGATGCATCAATCGGCTCGAGGCGCATCAGAACGGAAGCATCTTCGTCGACGGGGTTGAACTGACCAACGATCTCCGAAACATCGACAAAATCCGGTCTGAAGTGGGCATGGTGTTCCAGCAGTTCAACCTGTTCCCACATCTGTCCGTGCTCGACAACATCACGCTCGCTCCGATGATGGTTCGCAAAAAGTCCAAGGGTGAGGCTGAGAAACGTGGCATGGAGCTTCTCGAACGAGTCGGTATACCTGAACAGGCCAAGAAGTATCCAGGGCAGCTGTCGGGCGGCCAACAGCAGCGCGTCGCTATCGGGCGCTCACTGGCGATGGAGCCGAAGATCATGTTGTTCGATGAGCCCACATCGGCACTCGACCCAGAAATGATCTCTGAGGTCCTCGACGTGATGAAGGACCTCGCTCGTGACGGTATGACAATGGTGGTTGTTTCGCACGAGATGGGATTCGCCCGCGAGGTCGCCGACCGCATCGTCTTCATGGAGTCGGGGGAGATCGTGGAGGTTGGCACACCCGAACACTTCTTCACCGACCCTACCGAAGACCGCACAAAGCTCTTCCTCTCCCAAATTCTGTAATCTCTCGTGGTCACGATCCAGCTCTGGTGGGCCTCGATGCTCAGCGGCTACGCCAGTGACGACTTTCCCCACTCATCGGGCTTCGCAACCTCGGAGACGGCTGACTCCGATCCCAATCGGTGGTTTCGTCGCTCCCGCCGTAGCGGACGTCTACATGGAGTAGAATTCGGGGTCATGTTGGCGTTGTATCTTTTCTGTGCAGCCCTTGGCATCCCTCTGCTTGCGATGTTTGCGTTCGGAAGCAGCGAGAGCGACGCAGACTTTGGTGACGCTGGGTTCGACATCGACGCCGACGTCGGCGTCGACCTGGATTTCGGTGGGGCCGATGGTGGATTCGGTGACTTCACCGGTATGTTCCGGCGGATTCCGATCAGCTCGTATGCATTCTTCCTCGCCTTTTTTGGTGGCGCAGGGACAGTTGGAACGTGGCTCGACGTCGGGTTCATCCGAACGATCGTCCTCGCAGTCACGTTGGGGGTCATCGCAGCGGCAGTGAACGCTGCAGCGTTCAGTTTTCTTCGCAATACCGACATGACCAGCCAGCTCAGCGACCATCAAATGGAAGGGCGTCTCGCAACTGTGAGCGTGCCCATCGACGCAGGCAAGCGAGGTCGAGTCTGGCTCGACACCGGTGAGGAGCGCGTGCAGTTGACCGCGGGATCGATCGAATCCGCACTTGATCAGAGATTCGAACGAGGCGAGCAGGTGGTCATCGTCGAGATAACCAACGGGGTTGCCAAGGTCATGGGAGTCGATCCGGAAATTTTAGGCTGACCGCTCTCGTCCGATAATAAGTCATCTGGCATTGCCAGGGAAAAACTCGGCTACGGCCGAAAGGAAGTACACGACATGGAGTTTTTTGCGATATTCGGTGTAGCAATCGCGCTGATGATCATCATGGTGATTTTCGTGGTGAAGAGCTTGATCATCATTTGTCCTCCCAACCGCGTTGCGATCATTTCCGGGCGTACAAAACAGACCGCCGATGGCCGAGCCGTCGGATACCGCGCAGTGAAGGGTGGACGCACCTTGCGGGTTCCCCTCCTCGAGCAGGTCTCGTGGATGGATCTCAACAACATCCCTCTCGAGGTGTCGGTGTTGAATGCGTACTCGAAGGGCGCGATCCCCCTGAACGTTCAAGGCATCGCGAACGTGAAGGTCTCGAGCCACGATTCGCTGCTCTCGAACTCGGTCGAACGTTTCCTCAATGTGCCGCACCAGTCGATCGCCCAGATTGCAAAGGAGACGTTGGAAGCGAACCTTCGAGGTGTGCTCGCAACGCTGACGCCAGAAGAGGTGAATGAGGACCGACTCAAGTTCTCCCAGGTCTTGATCGAGGAGGCCGATGACGACATCAAGACGCTCGGACTTCAGCTGGATGTATTGAAAATCCAGAACGTGACCGATGAGGTTGGCTACCTCGATGCGGTTGGTCGGCGACGTACAGCGGACGTCTTGAAGTCTGCACGGGTAACCGAGGCTGAAAAGCAAGCTGAAGCAGAACAGGCCGAGGCAGAGTCGCAGCAGCGAGCCCAGATCGCACGGGCACAAGCCGAGCTCAAGATCGTCGAGGAGCAGAACCTGTTGCGGGTCCGTTCTGC
>CAJQNJ010000154.1 GCA_905479685.1 uncultured Acidimicrobiales bacterium | reverse complement strand
GTTCTACCCTGCACCGAGCAGGCGATTCGAAATGCCATTGCCGCAGGCGGCGGCCCGTATACGTTCGATTGCGATGATCCGACGGTGCTCGAAACAAAGACTGAAATCGTCATCGATAACAACGTCATCCTCGATGGCGATGGCAACCTATCCGTCGACGGAAAGAACGATCACCGCGTGCTCAGTGTAGCGCCCGACGTTAGGGCAAGCCTGACTGGTTTCGAGATCACCGGGGGTCGAGACGTTGGCCTCATCAACGAAGGCGGGACTCTGTGGTTGACCGACTGCGTCATCCGGGGGAACGCCGGCAATGGCGTTTCGAACGAGGGAACGATGATAGCGACAAGCTGCACCGTGGCCGAGAATGAGGACACCGGCATTCAGAACGGTGAAACGATGATCCTGACCAACAGCCATGTATCTCAAAACGGTGGAGGCGGCGTCTTCAACGGAGGTACGGCGACTATCTTCGACAGCGCCGTTTTAGGGAATTTCGGTAGCGGAATCGACAATTGGGGAACCTTGTCCCTGGCGACAGCTAGCATTGCGGGTAATGAGTACGCCGGCATCACCAACACGGGAATATTGGCAGCGTGGAGCTGTACCGTATCGGATAACTCCGGAGGCGGCATTCACGCCAGCGGAGTGTTCGACTGTGGTGGCACGATGGCGATCACGAACAGCACGGTGTCGGGGAACGAGGGCGACGCCCTTTACGCCTGTGGAAGCACGACGATAACCCACAGCACCGTTTCCGGTAGGGTCGTCGCAGATGGCCAAGACTCCTCCATCGACATCGCCACCACGCTGATCGATGGCGCATGCGGTCAGCAGAGCGAATCGATTTCATGGACGAGCAGCGGCCACAACCTCGAAAGTCCAGGCAACACGTGCGGCTTCGATGAGGCGAAGGGCGACCAGTTCAACGTCCGTGCCGAGCAGCTGAACCTCGGCCCGCTGCGGAACAACGGCGGACCCACCGAGACGCACGAGCTTCGGACTGAACCCGTGGCGAGCGTTGCCATCGACACGATCCCCGGAGCTTCGTGTGTGGTGAACGAAGACCAGCGCAACGAGCCCCGCCCGCAGACGGGAGGCTCGATGTGCGACGTCGGTGCGTTCGAAGTGCAGCCGGAACCCTAGCCTGTCCGGCAACAGTTCTGATTCGCTGACTCGTTCGCGGCCCCCGACACGTTCACCGACAGTACCACTGGCACTGTCACCCCTGCGGCAGGACCACGGTGAACACCGTCCGCCCCAACCGCGATTCCAGGTCGATGCGTCCCCCGTGCTCGGTCACGATCCGTTGGGTGATCGCCAACCCGAGCCCGGTGCCACCCTTCTTGCGCGTGTAGTACGGCTCGAAGATCGCCTCTGCCTGGTCGGCTGGGATGCCAGCCCCGTTGTCCTCCACGCGGATGTACGCGGTCCCTGCCTTCTCCTGAAGGCTCAGTCCCACCTCGGCCCCGCCCGCGGGATGCGCCTCTGTGGCCGCGTCGCGTGCGTTCTGCAGCAAGTTGTGCAGCACCTGCGTGATCTGATCGGCATCCACGAACGCCGCAACCGGTGCGCCGGGGAGAGTGGTGGTGACTGGCGCCTCGCCCTCTGCGTGCAGGGAGGCGGCCTGGGCGACGACCTCTCGGAGGTCGGCCTTCTCGAGCTTCGGCGCAGGGAGCCGCGCGAAGCGGCTGAACTCGTCGACGATGTTCCGCAGGCGCTCGACCTCCTGCAGAATCGTCCTCGTCGACTCCTCGAACAGGGAGTCGAACTCTTCGTGCGACCGTTCATGCGCCTTGCGCAAAGTCTCGATCGAAAGACGAATGGGCGACAGTGGATTCTTGAGCTCGTGCGCGAGACTCTTTGCGATCTCCTGCCATGCGGCGATTCGTTCCGTCTGGCGGAGCTGTTCCCTCGCGTCCCTCAGGTCCCGGGTCATTCGATTGAACGCTGTCGCGGTCGCGGGGAATGCTCCGCCTGGGCCGCCTCGCAGCGTCGTGTCGAAGTCGCCACGTCCGACTCGTGTGGCAGCTTCGGTCAGCTCGTCGACCGAGGATTGAAGCCAGCGATTGAGGTAACCGCCAAAGATCAACGCGAGCCCCAGTGCAAGCACGGCGACGCAGGCTATCCACAGGAGAAGCGGCGGGCCTCGCCGGTCGAGCTTTGGGCGCCAAACCAGGACGCTCTGAGCAACACCCTCTGCATCCGTCAGCTCTGCCACCACTTCGTCTCGCTTACCGGCCTCGTCTGTGATCACGAGCTGCCGGGGGTCGAGGCTTCGAAGGTCAGAGAAGCGGTGTCCGGCAATCAGGGTCACGTTTGCGCCTCCCCGCGTCATCGAACACGACCTGACCAAGAATCTCTGGTGCTCTCGGTCGCCCAGCGCCAGCACGTATGCACGGTCCCCGGCGCTCCTCGCCTGGCGGGTCATCTCGGCGCCATCACCTCCGAGTAACCGATGGCGATGCCCTGTGGCGATGACATCTCCGCTCAGCGAGTCCAGTACCCACAACGCCTGAAGCCCTGCGGCTTCCATCGATCCACGAAAGAGGCGGTCGTAATCGAGCTCGGAGGGTGTCTCCTTACTGCGGTCCCGGAGTAGTGTGTCTACGGCCAGGTCGTCCCGGCAAAGGCGGCTCACCGCGGCTTTGCGTTGCGCATCGAGCTCATCGAGCTGCGTTCGGGCCATCTCCGCTTCGCCGGTTCCAGTGCCAGCTCCCCACTGCGACACCGCCAGCCAGACGATACCCGTCAGCGCGACCGGGAAGGTCGCAACCAGCGCAAAGAGAACGACGACGCGGGTGGAGAAGCGGTTCATGGTGCGGCTACGCCGCCGAGGACTCGCTCTTCGCGTGACG
>CAJQNJ010000153.1 GCA_905479685.1 uncultured Acidimicrobiales bacterium | reverse complement strand
GGGTCCAGAAGTCATCGTGAAGACGAGCGATCCAGCGACCAGGTTTTCGACAGGTGCTCCAGGAAAGTCGGCCGGATCGAGCGGACGCTCAGCAACCGTGACGTAGCCGGTTGCGTCGACGAATGCAGCGAACTGGCGGTTCGTGACCTGTGTGGCCCGCATCGAAAACCCATCGACGGTAACCGAATGGACAGGGGATTCTTCGGGATAATGGTCTTCAGATCCCATGAGGAAGGTTCCTCCCGTCAGCTTCACCCATTCCACCGATCGAGATGCCGCCGATAGCGAATCAGCTGATTCAGTCATATCGGGTGACTGTATTACGGTGATCAGGCTGTTTGTGCACCGCGTGACGGTGGTTCTGTCGCCAGGCTGTCTTTGATCCGGCGTACAAACGACGCCTGGACTGCTAGGTTCACGGCCGTGGAGTTCGAAGAGACCATGGAGACCGTAGCGCGCACGTTCGAAGTGGTCGGCGTCGTGGTCATCACCATCGGCGGGATCCTCGCAATCACACACGGACTCCGGCACCTCGACGGGTTTGATGCGTTCTTCAGGGATGTCCGTCGCGGCTTTGGCCGGCCTCTGATTCTCGGACTCGAGATCCTCGTCGCCGCCGACATCATCGAGACGATCACGATCGAACCAAGCCTCTCGAGCGTTGCTGCCCTCGGAATTCTCGTGCTGGTCAGGGTCGTCCTGAGTTTCTCGCTCGACATCGAGGTCGACGGCGTTGTGCCCTGGCGGCGCGCCGCAAGCGAATCGATGAACGAGGCCAACGCACCCGCCAGTTGACCAATCAGTGCTGGGACGTGCGGTCTTCGAACGCCCCTGGCGACACCCGCAATCGTCGAGGCTGTGAGTACCGAGGTAGCCAGTCGAGAATTACGATTCTGGAACTCACGCCCGTCGCTTCACCGCTGCTGAGGTGTCGAAGACGACCAGATCGTGTTCCCACAGACGCTTGAAGAAATCGCGATCAGCATCCGCTATCGCTTCCAGCCTTGTCGTGCCGTCGACGGCATCGAACATCCTCCGTTCGTTCTGGTCGACGAACAACACCAGGTCCGGGCACTCGTGTGCTCGGTTCAGTAGTGCGGCCGCCGCGCCGTCAGGCAGCCGTTCTTCGACCGAGATGACTGTGTCGGGTCTGATCGGCACATAACGCTGCCACTCGTCCCCTTGAAACGACACCTGCGATCCAATAGCCCGATCGCTCCGATGGGCGATGAACGAATGGCGTGTGATGGTGCCCCGGAACAGTTCGACCGCCGCATGCTGCTCCTCCAACGGGAGCGCTGAAATTCTGTCGCCGTGCGGAACCATCGCGAGCGATCCGCACGTCGGGAGGTAGGGCGCCTGGCGAACCCAACGCCCGAACTCGAGCCCGGACGCCCGAACGAACTCGAAGACTTCAGGAACCGAGTAGGACCGATCGCGGGGATGCAGCAGTGCGTCAGCAAGGGCGTCGGGGTCCTGGAAGTCCGGCGTACTCCGAAGGCGGTAGCTCAGTGGATGGCCGACGGGCAGTTCCCGGAGGGTCGCGACCAGCTCCTCGATCTCCTCCGGGGAGGTTCCGATGCCCAGCCGTTGACAGTAGTCCTGGATGATGTACACACCAGCGCGTCCGTACGGCGCGTACACCATCAGGTTGAGAGCTCCATCGATGGTCAACACGTCGGAGAGTGCGCGCAGGCCTTCGTCGGGATCAGCGAGATGGTGGAGTACCCCGGTACAAACGATCTGGTCAAACGCCATTCTGAGCTCACCGACATGCGAGATCGGAAGCACGTGCAACTCGACATTTTCGAGTCCGTGTCGCTCGGCGAGCGCCCGCGTGTGCTCGATGCTGGTGATGCTCACGTCGACACCGACCACCCGAGCCTCAGGGTACCTGATCGCATATTTTGCAGCCTGCGAGGTCCCGCATCCCGCGACGAGGATCGTGTGATCCCCTCGGAACTCGGTTGACGACCACATCAGGTGATGATCGACGCGCTGCCTCGTACCATCCTGCCAGCTGCGCGCGTACGGTTCGAGATCAGTGATCGGCGGTGGATACGGATGCCGGTTGTAGAAGGTCGTGACCCGGTCGTGGTCTTGCGCCGACATGCGTCAGCTCAGTTCGCGGTCAACGAAACCCGTTGTCCAGTCGACCTGGGAGCCCACAACGCATTGATTCGAGTCCGAGATCCGGAACTCGAGCTGGGAGCCGTTCGGCTTCTCGCACCACGTGACGCCGTCGTTGTCGAAGACTGCTATTCGTTCATCGGGTGGAATCTGTTCGACCGAGTCGAGGAAGTCCAGGACTGCTGGACGGGCCGTACCCTCATGCCAAGATGGAAGAATCTCGGCTGTCATTGGCTACCACTCGCCCACATCGTCACCGTGTACAGCCAGGGCATAGATCACAAGTGTGTCGATGCCGATGACCAGCCACGCCCATTGTGGGTAGATCGACATGAACGACATCTGCGCGATGATTCCGATAGACGCGCCGATGATTCCGAGCACCC
>CAJQNJ010000152.1 GCA_905479685.1 uncultured Acidimicrobiales bacterium | reverse complement strand
CGGTGGGCGTGATGTGTGCGGACGGTAACCCGTACCCGCCCTGCCGGTCCAGGCCGGTGGGCGTGATGTGTGCGGACGGTAACCCGTACCCGCCCTGCCGGTCCAGGCCGGTGGGCGTGATGTGTGCGGACGGCGTTCTTCGGGCCGACGGTGATCGGCCCGAAGAACGCTCGTGCGCGACTGCTCAGCCGATCGTTCCGATGACGTTGTCGACGAAGAAGTTCATGTTCAAGAGAACACCGTCATGGAGAGCATCTCCCGGCGCCGCAACGACGTCGGTCTCGCCGTCTCCGTCGAAGTCATTTCCGAACGGATCGAGGAGCTCGGCCTGAATCACACCATCTTCGATGATGACGTTGCCGTCCTGGTCGGTGACCGTGCCTTGATCGAACACGTCGAACTCACCTGCGAGGATTTGATCCTTCACAGCCTGCATTTCGGCTGCGACCGGTGAATCAGCAGGGACTTCGATGCCGACGACACCATCGGCCATTCCGCCCCACCATGACTCAGGTGTATATGTGCCAGCGGCGGCGGCCTCGATGATCGCGGTGTACCGAGGTGCAAAATCCCACACCGGAGCCGTCAGGTACGCAGGCACCTGGGCGCTCATGTCGCTGTGGTAGCCGATGAACGTTCCGCCGGCGTCGCTGATCGCTGCGCCTGTTGCGGTCGAGTCCTGATGCATCGTGAGCACGTCGGCCCCGGTATCGATCAGTGCCTGTGCAGCGGAGCCTTCTTCGGCGATGCCGAACCAGGTGCTCGTCCACGCAACTTCGATGGTGGCGTCCGGATTGGTTTCTTTGACACCCAGCGCAAAAGCGTTGATTCCGCGAATGACCTCGGGAATTGGGAATGCAGCGACGTAACCGATCTTGTTCGATTCCGTTGCGGCACCGGCGGCCATGCCAGCGATGTATCGAGGCTGGTACATGCGACCAAACGTGTTGCCGAAGTTCGTGTCGTTCATCTTGAAGCCGGAGATGTGCTCGAAGACGACATCGGGGTTGTCAGCAGCGAACTGTTCCGTTGCATCCATGTAGCCAAACGATGTCGTGATGATCACGTTGAAGCCATCGTCGATGAAGTTCTGCACGGCGTCGTCGAATTCGGCGCCACCTTCTGGGATGGCATCAACGAACGCGGTCGTGACCCCGGTGGCAGCTTCCGCGCCCAGACGACCTTCGTTGTGCATGAAGTTCCAACCGGCATCGCCTACGGGCGCAACCATGACAAACGCCGCCTTGACCTCGCTGGCTTCGTCCATGGCTTCATCAGAAGACTCATCGTCAGATTCATCTGCGGCCTCGTCGGCGGCATCTGCACTATCAGTACTGTCAGCGCTCTCTTCTTCTGCGTCGCTTCCGCACGCTACGGCAAACAGCGCCAGCACTGTCAGCAGTGCAAGCAGCGCTCTCTTCGTTGATGTCATGTGGTGACCCTCCAAGTGGTTCGGCACTCGTGTCTAGCGCGCGTTCAGCATCATCGCACCTCGGGTTCACACAGAGCTAACAGATGACCGCAATGGGCGCGATCAATCGCGCGGAACGCAAGATCTAGGCCCACAGCCGTTCGGTGACGTCGAGCCACAACTTGGTGGTGAGACGGAGCGACTCGATGTCGATGCGCTCGTTGTGTCCGTGGAATCGATTCAGGAATTCGCCCATGCCCACCTTGGGACTCAGGAGTCCAGCCCCATACGCAGGGATTCCGCGGCGTCGAAAGAAGCGCGCGTCGGTTCCCCCGGTCACCATCGAGGGCAAGACCTTCGCGCCGGGATAGGTCATCTGGATCGAGTCGGTGAGCGCGCTCCAGAGCTTTGTGTCAGTTGTCGATTCCGTCGACGAACCCATGTGAATCGGTTCGATCGTCACCGATCCCATGAGTTCTGGGCCGATGGCTTCGAGCAGGTGTCTGTCGACATCTTCGGGTGTTTCGCCGGGCAGGATTCGAATGTCGACACCGAGCATGACTTCATCGGGGATCGTGTTGATCTTTGTTCCGCCGTCGATGAGGTTGTTCGAAAAGCTCGTGTGACAACACGAGTGAAGGTTGCGGGCAAGGCCGGGCTCCAGCTCGGACAGCGCCTCATTGATCCGACCAGGGTCGAGCAGTCGTGCCTCGAGCTCGTCCGGAAAGTTGTGCGCTCGAATCCGACTTTTGAAGAGCTCGTCGATGCGCGCCCCGGGGTTGTATGCCTCGATCCGTTGCACGATCGCTGCGGCCTTGTTGATGGCATTGTCGGTCCCCCAAGGCATCGAACCGTGCCCCGGAGAGCCATGCACATGCAGCTTGCGCGCACCGAGCCCCTTCTCCGCTGTCGTCAACAGCACGATGTGCTCATCGGCGGTGATCAGGGGAGATCCGCCGTACTCGGTGAGCACGTAGTCACAGCGCAGCGCATCCCAATCGCTCTCGATCAGTCGTTCTGCCCCGTAGGTGCCTCCGGCTTCCTCATCGGCAACTGCGAAATAGACGATGTCGCCTGGATACCGTTTGCCTGACGTGACGAGATGACGGAATGCGACCGCCATGGACGACGTGACGTTCAACATGTCCACTGCGCCTCGGCCCCAGATCTCGTCGCCGATCCGCTCTCCGCCGAAGGGATCGACTTTCCAACCCTCAGGGCTGACGGGCACCACGTCGGTGTGTCCCATGAGCATCAAGGCCGGTGCATCTGGATCGGTGCCGTGGTGTCGGGCTACCAGCGAGCTGCGGCCCGGCAGCACCTCTAGGAGCTCCATCTCCACTCCGCTCGACTCGAGCTCGTCGCGGAGAAGATGAGAATTTCGATCTTCATGACCGGACTCGGGGGTCCCATCGTTGACGCACTGGTTCCGAATCATCGCCTGAAGGAGCTCGATGTTCTCTTCTGTCAGCCGGTCGAGATCGTCTTGGCTCATACGCGCACAGTACCGCAGCTGTATTGCTGTCGCGGAGCCGTGGAGTGATTGATACGGACATCCGCATCAACAGACATACCATCAAGAAACTCTGGTGCATGTGCCCAGACGTGTGGGGGTGACGCTGTCGTCTCCGTAGGTTTCGCCAGAACACACCCAGATGGAGGGCGCCACCATGGCAACCGTAACCACGATCAATGATGTCAACATCCAAGCGGTCGTCGGCCTCGCACAGAAGATCCAGCAAGAGCCGCAGGTCGCCGCGACAGAGTGGCGTGCCGATGTCACGTGGCACGAGGGCTTCCGCTCCTCTGCTCAAATTCGTGACTTCGCTCCTGTGTCCTCGGATGAACCAAAGGGTTTGGGTGGCAGCGACAGCGCTCCGAACCCAGTGGAGCAGCTGCTTGGAGCGCTCGGGAACTGCCTTGCGGTTGGATACGCGGCAAATGCGACCGCTGCTGGAATCGAGATTCGAAACCTTCAGATCGCCGTGACCGGCGATCTCGATCTGCACACCTTCCTCGGATTGAATCCCGGTGGAAACGCTGGCTTCGAGTCGATCCGAGCGGAGGTCTCACTCGACTCCGATGCCAGCCCCGAGGCCCTCGCAGACCTTCACGAGCACGTGGTGAGCACGTCCCCGGTCGGCCACACGCTCAAGGGAGCAATACCCGTTTCGATCCAGCTCGATTGAGTCGCCCGATCGCTGATGCTTACAGTGCAGCGAACACCGTCGTGGGATCTGCGACGATGCCGGAATAGAACGTGCCGAACTCGGCGTAGACCGACGAGGCCTCGTCGAAACGCATCGTGTACACGACTTCCTTGAGGTCGTCGGGGTGTTGGCCGAACAGCGTCACGCCCCATTCCCAATCGTCGACGCCGGTCGAGCCGGTGATCACCTGGAGAATCCGGCCCTTGAATGTACGACCTGATGCACCATGTTCGTACATCAACTCTTTGCGTTCCTCGAAGGGCAGCGTGAACCAGTTGGCATGTCCCTCGCGCTTCTTGCTCATTGGGTAGAAACACCAGGCGGGCTTGTCCTCGTG
Source organism: uncultured Acidimicrobiales bacterium (assembly GCA_905479685.1). Lineage (GTDB taxonomy): Bacteria > Actinomycetota > Acidimicrobiia > Acidimicrobiales > SHLQ01 > SHLQ01. Next base: position 27,018 of record CAJQNJ010000152.1, on the reverse strand, counting down.
CACGTCGCCGAGCTTGGGATAGAGACGCATGTTGCGCATCTCCTCGGGAACCCCGGCTGCGTACTCACTGATCTCGGTCAGCGAAACGAATGAGTCGACGATGTCGAGACCGGCAGCCGATACGGCGCTTTGCAGCCGGCGCAGGACCCACCAATCCGGGTGCAGAGCCATGATTGCAACGTCCGCCTTGTGGCCCAACATCGACACTGTCACGACTTGGACCCCGGATGTGATCGCGTCGTCGAGAGCCGACACAGCAGCGTCTCGATCGAATGTCGGTGTCGGTTTACAGAAGAGGTGGACGACTCCGAGCCCCTCAGATGGTGCAACTGCTTCGATCATCTGCTCATCATATGGTTGACCCCATGAAAGATGATCGGGCGAGAGGTATCGCGGTGGTCACGCTGTTGCTTTTGCTCGCTGCCGGACTCTTCGCAGCTCTGGAGATGGTCTCTGAGGGCGATGCAGAACCATTAGCGCAGACCGATGAGGAGCCGACCCGCGATGCACAGTCGTTGCGCCGCGCGCTGGAAGATCTCGGTGGACTGGACGCACTTGCGTTGGGAACCGCGGTAGGAGCGTTCGATCTCGTCCGGTTCGATCCGCTCGACGCCAACCGGCTCATCGCCACGAATCGGTTGACGTATGGCGAAGCAGAGAACCAAAGCACAAGAGACCGTGACGTTGTCTTCGACCGACGACGAAACGGACGAGGCGAAGAGTGGATTGTTCGAGACGGTGTGGTCGATCAGTCCCTGTGGGACACAGAGACCCAGTACGACTTCGCACACTTCAATGCCGGGGGTACGGTCACCCGCTGGGTTCATCCAAGCGGAACAGGGTCTGCTGTACGCATCGCCGAGGTACTCGATCGCGATGCAAATGTAGTGTTCGCATCGAAACCGATCTACGCATCTCGATTCGTGGTCGACGGCGACACGCTCTTCGCGCTCACCGGCGACGCTGCGGACGGCGCACCCGCCGATCATTTCTATGTTTCGCTGGTGGCCGACGATGGAACGCGTTCCACAGTCATCACCTCAGCAAGTGGCCTCGGGTGGATCAACAGTCCTCTGCCGGGCCTCATCGTCGCCTACCCGGTCGAGGTCGGTGGGCGCTCTCGTGTGTGGGACTCCGAGACGCTGATCGAGGTCGAATTTCATGCCCTTGCGGGTCGGAACCATCGACGCGCTGCCATCAGCGGTGACGGTTCGATTGCGGTTGGTGCAACGTTCGCCGGTGACCTGGAGGTGATCGATCTACGTACCGGCAACACCACCCACACGTTCGGGTCCGTCGATGTCGACGGCATTGATCAGCCCGTCACGTTGAGCCACGATGGCTCGATTGCAGTCACGGTCGAACATGACGGGACCGTCACCCTCTGGTCTGTCCGCGAAGGGTCGCCGATCGTCTCGATCGAAGGTGACGCCGTGCAACCACGATGGTTGTCCGAGTACTACGCACCACGTTCAGCGACCGCGGTTTCGAGCGACGCGACGCGACTAGCGGTACGAAACGCAGCCCGGCCGGGCGTGTCGACGTCTTGGACGATCATCGACATCGACGTCGACTCCTGGCTCAGCGGCTAGCTGTCCATCCGTGGGTGCCGGTTCGGGGGTGATCGCCAAATCGCATGCCACCACCTGTCAGCACAGGTACGTATGATCGACCCGATGACTTCGTCTGATGGTTGGAGCCCGTTGCGCGACACGCGCCGGACCCCACCGTCGGGCGCGCCACCGCCGTCACGCCCCCAGAAAGCCACGGGGTTGGGAAATGGATTGGTCATCACGCCGTTCACGAAATTGGCTCGGGTGCATGTCCTGTCGACCATTGGTGACGGCTGCATTGCGGTCGCTCTTGCTGGATCGATCTTCTTCTCGATCGACCCGGCCGACGCCCGCTGGCGGGTTGCGCTGTATCTGATCCTCACGATCGCCCCGTTCGCAGTGGTAACCCCCCTCCTGGGCCCGGCGATCGACCGAGCCCGCGGCGGGCGGCGAGGTTTGATCATCTTCTCGCTCGCAATGCGCGCAGTGGTGGCGTTCTTCATGTCACGCCACATCGACAGCCTCCTCCTGTTCCCCGAAGCGTTCTTGATGCTCGTCTTGCAGAAGGGCTACCACGTGTCGAGGACCGCGCTCGTACCGTCGGTGTGCCCGCGCGAGGACGAACTCATTCAGGCGAACTCAAAGCTCGCTTTGTTGAGCTCGGTGGGCGCCCTGATCGGCGGAACGTGCGGCGTCATCTTGATTGCAATCTTCGGCAACTCAGCGTCGACGATTCTGGCCGTCTTGGTCTTCTTGACGGGTGCATTCGCCGCCGTCCAGCTCCCGCAGGTACAGATCGCATCGTCGCCCGTCGATGAAACGGAAAAGCACGAAGTGCGTGGTGCCAACATCATCCTCGCAGCTACGGCGATCGCCGTCATGCGTGGGATCGTCGGGTTCACGACGTTCATGTTGGCCTTCCACCTTCGCGCTGGCGAGGACGGAGTCGACACCTCCGAGACCGGGGCTGCAGTAGGCGCAGCGATGGGTACCGTTCGCGGAATCGACATCGTAGGCACAGCTGGGCCACCACAGTGGCACCTCGGTGTCGCCGGTGTCGCCGCCGGTGCCGGAGCGTTGCTCGGCGCAAAATACGCACCGATCGCCAGAGACCGAACCAGCGAGGAGCGGATCGTGGTGGGCGCCTTGGCGGCCACCGCAACCACAGCAGCGCTGGGCGCGTGGGGTGGTGGCATCACCGGAACGGCAATGCTCGCGTTCGGTGTTGGTGTGTCCGCGGCGATGGGCAAGCTCGGGTTCGATGCGCTCGTACAACGCGACGCGCCGCGCGCGAACCACGGCAGAGCCTTCGCGAAGTTCGAGGGACGATTCCAACTCACCTGGGCGGTCGGAGCGTTCATCGCTGTGATCATTCGATTCCCGGTCCAGGTGGGGGCCCTCCTCGTTGCACTTGCCGCAGGTTTTGCCGCACTCAGCTACGAGCTCGGACGTCGGACCGACCGAGTGCAGAAGTCGTCGAGGGTTCGCGAGGCGATCCGTGATCGAGTCCCAGCTGCGGCAGTCGAGCGGATCGGATCGAATCGGGCGGTGCAGATCTTCCGGCCGATCGCGGAACGTGTTGCGAAGATGAACAAGCCAACGGTCGCGGCAACCCACCACGCCCCTGCAACACGATCTCCTCGGTCCGATCCGACCGTGATCACTCCGACGCCGGGCCCCGCTAGCCCGTCGGAACCCCACGTGCAGACCGGGCGAGCAGACGATATCGACAGAGGTGGATCGACACCTATCGATCAGGTGCAGTGGGCGAGCCCGAGCGAACCGGAGCTGTCCGGTGAAGGTGTCTGGATCTCACCGAAGGAACCGCCTGACACTCCAGAGGAAGACGGACAATTCCGTCTGTGGGAATAGCAGCGATTCACAGGTCGATTCGAGCCAACCACAATCCGGGGGCTTCGAGCTCGTTCGGTGTGGGAAGATGTTCGACCTTTTCCCAGAGCTTGCCGAGTCCTTCCTCGCCTTCGCGTTCAACGATCCCATCGATGAACGCCCGACCACGGTCGTAGAGGTCCTGGTCGAGCTCGAGACCCAACAGCCGTTCGACGAATCGATCCGACGACGATGCCGTGACCCGACGTCGGCGGAGCGCTTCGGTCATCTGGCCGTAACTCGTAATGAGCGTGCTCCCGATCGAATCCATGATGTGGTCGACGTAGCCGACAATGGCCCCCGTGGCGGCTGCGATATCGGGCAAGATCGCTTCTTGTTCGGCAGAACGCATCGATCCGAGCATCGCACTTGGGTCGCCGAACATCTCTTGGATGCGAGCTTGGATGTCGGCGAAATCTCCACTTGGTTCGAAGTGTTCGAGGGAGTCCGTGATCGCAGTCGGGTCGTTGCGGAACGCGTTCGCATACTTGCCGAGCAGAAGTGTCATGTGCTGGGCGACGTGAGGAATGCTCAGCACGGTGTGGTGCGCGACCTCGCTGAGGGCGATCCAGAGACGAAGTTCATCGCGTTCGAGGCTCCACTCCTCGCCGAATGCGTCGAGGCTCGGCACCACGACGAGCAACTCGTTGCTGCCCGGTCGCGGAATCGGAAGATCGTACGTACCCAATGCGCGGCTTCCGATGTGTCCGATCATCGAGCCTGTCGTGAGGTTGACCATCATGGGACGCATCGAAGAAAACAGCTGTTCGAACGCTGCCATCTGCGGATCGTCTGCCAATTCGCCATCCACGGCCGGCGTGGCCATCGACGAGGCGAGCTGCTCGAGGAGCGGCTTGTACGCCTGCATTGAACGTCGAACCCACTCGCCCTTGTTCACCGGAGCGATCGTCAGTGGTGACCCGCTACTGGTTCGCAGCCCCGTCGCCTGACCAACATGGAGTTCGGCCACGCGTCCGAGTTGCTCCAGGGCCATACGATCCACTGGGTCGACGTTGGCCTCGGTCGAGCCGCCCGAGGCGATCGAGACGGCGATCTGCATCGCACTGTCGAGCCCGCCACCTCCTCCGGCCAGTCCACTGAACATTCGCATCATGTTCGTCATCATTTCGGCCGGGTCGCCCGAGCCTCCAAAAAGATCGCCGAGGTTGAAGTCCTCGGGAAGGTCGTCGTCGAATGGACCAGAATCACTCACACCGTGCATCGTAGAGGCAAGAGCGGTTCGCCGAACCGCGACAGAATCGACGGATCTGATGCGCGTTGTTGTCACAGGAGCGAGTGGAGCGGTCGGGCGACACGTCGCTGATCGGTTGTCTGCCAATCCATACATCGACGAACTGGTCGCGTTGGACCGGGTGAGATCGGATGGCGTGACCCAAATCGACCTTCTCGAAGACGACCTCGGAGAGGTGCTTCGAGCCGGGGACACAATCGTGCATCTGGCGGCGACCCCGGCGGGGTTCGCCGGCGACGCAGGTGCAGCGAGGGCAGATCGAACACTTGTCGAGCGCGTTGTTGCTGGCGCTACTGCAGCAGGGGCCACCCATCTGCTGCTTGCATCGTCGGCCATGGTCTACGGCGCCTGGGCCGAGAATCCGATTCCCCTTGCAGAAACTGCACCGGTGCGACCGAATCCAGAGTTTCGTTTCGGCGTCGTTCGAGCGGAGATGGAAGCGCTTGCCGAGACGTGGGCAGAAGAGACCGGATCGGCGCTGACGGTCGTTCGTGCAGCCACGACGCTTGCCCGTGGGCGCGAGAACGGACTCGCAAATCTCCTTCGTCACTCGGCGGCGCTTCGAAACACCGAAGGTGACGCACCAATGCAGTTCTTGCACGCTGAGGACTTCGCATCGGCGATCGAGCTCCTGGTGGTCAGAGGGAACGTTGGTGTGTTCAACGTGTCAGCCGATGGTTGGCTTCGCCCGACCGAGATCGCTGCCCTCCGAGGTACGCCCGAGACGCCGATCCGCGTTCCAGGCGTGGTGATTTCGGCCGTGTCCGATGCGCGGCGACGTCTCGGAGCAGCAACACACCCCGGCCTCACGGCATATCTACAGCATCCTTGGGTCGTCGCGAACGACAAGTTGAAAGCGTTGGGCTGGAGGCCTGAGTTCAGCAACGAAGAGGCCTACGTCGCTGGCCATCGGCCGAGTCGATTCGACGGTGTGACCGCGAAACGCCGACAGGAGATCGCGTTGGGAACAGCAGGTGCCGCGATCGCTACAGCAGTTCTCGGCGCAGCTGGTGCAGTGTCGTGGGTCGTTCGACGGAGCCGTGGCTGATCGAGACTGTCAACTGTTCGGAGCTGCTCCGACGGTGACGGTGGTTGTGAAGATCTCGCCGCCGAGTTCTCCCGGCTCCGGTGTGGTCTCGTCGGGACTGGAGGTCGTCCGGTCGCCGCGAGAATACCGAACCTCGATCGTGTCACCCGGATCGAGTGTGGCCATCACGAGTCGTAGATCCGTTTGCGAGATCACGTTGACCGAACCAGCGCCAACGATGATGTCGCCAGCCACGAGTCCCGCCTTGGCCGCTGGCGTTTCATCCCAGACCCGGAGGATCAGCAGCCCACCGAGGAGGTTTCGTTCTTTCTTGATTCCCTCCGAGACGTCGACGAGCCCGTCCACGCCCAGCCAGGCCTTGTGATCAACCGTGCCTGTCTCGACGAGGTCCTTGGCGACTCTGCGGGCCAGCTTCGTGGGAACTGCATAGTGGTCTCCGCTTCGGCTCTCGACGGTCATCGCGACGATCGCACCGTCTTCATCGAGGATGGCTGCGCCCGCCCACGATGAATCGAATTCACTCGACAGGCGAAAGAGGCCCGAGAGTAGATCCCCGTTGCGTGTGGCAGCCACGTGATCTTTGCCGAGAAGGTCGACCGTCCGCGCGACAGGCTCTCCGCTTTCGAACTCTCTGCCAAGCCCCACGAGCAGATCACCGGCAAGCACCTGGAGATCATCTCCGTAGGTGGGAGGTGGCAATTCGGGAGACGTGATCTTCAGTACGGCGACACCCGAGACCGAGTCAAGCGCTACGAGTTGCGCGGGAATTTGTTCGCCACCGGGTAGCACTGCGGTGATGTCATCGGGATCGACGTCCAACAAAGCGTGCGCCGATGTGATGAGGTGACCATCATCTGCGAGCAGGATCGATTGCGCGTAGTTGTGATCAGGACTGGAACCGAGCCGGAGACCGATCAGCGAGCCCTGATTCAGCTCGGCTACCTTCGACGGCCATACCTCGTTGTCGGGGAGAACGAGGGCCAGGTCGGGAACAGTGGTGGATGGTGATTCGTAGAAGTTTCCTGGTCGTTCTGTCGTCTGCGACGCGTCCTGGAACAACCAGACGGTACCCACAACGGTGCACCCAGCGACGAAGGACATGAACATGCTGGGCCAGCGACGACCGTAGACGCGGCGCGCGGCGAGGTTCGCGGCAGCCTGTTCGGCTCCGCGTTCGGCAGGGTGACGCCAGAGTCGATCCGGCGCAGGCTGCAACTGCCCCTCCAGGGGCTCATCATTGGGGGTTCCCTCCTCCACAACGCCAATGGTAGCGATTACAGCTCTACGGCTGAGCGCGGGTCGAGAACGGGTCGAGTTCATCATGGACGCAATTGCACGTACGATGACCGGCGTGCACCAGTCATCCAGCGGGCCCCCGGGCGACACATGGCTCGAGATAACCGATTCTGAACCAGCGATCGACGACGCTTATCGGTGGGCAGTGCAGCCCGATTGTGGAGCCGTGGTGTTGTTCAGCGGCACAGCTCGCGACCATTCCAGCGGCCGATCGGGTGTCACGCAGCTCGCCTACGAGGCCTACGAAGAACATCTGATCGCTCGCTTCGAAGGATTGGTCGACGAAATCCGCGATCGGTGGCCCGATGTTCGTAGGGTAGGCATCATGCATCGGGTTGGAGAGGTGCCGATTGGTGAGTCGACCGTCGTTGTCGTGACCTCCTCACCGCACCGCGATGTGGCTTTCGAGACTGCCCGATACGGGATCGACAGGCTCAAGGCCACTGCGCCGATCTGGAAGCGCGAAGTGTGGTCAGAGGGTCAGAGTTGGGGCCTGGACGCCCGCGAGATCGATGACGTTGGGCTAGCTGCACCCCGTCCGACGCACCGTGGAGATGACGCATCGTGACCACTCCCATCCTGTTCCTCCTCGGAGCGGTCGCACTTTCTGCACTAGGCGGACTCATCGTCTGGATCGCGAGCCGCCCTCGCCAGGAACGCTTTGGCTCGACCATAGATACGTTCAATCGAGATCTCGACGCGTTGGCGCCTCCGGGATCGCCGAAGGGGAACCCTGTCGGCCAAACCCCATCGGCTCCTGCACGTCGACAGCACGGTCAATCGACTCCGGGTCGCCCCCAGCCAGGGCCGCGCCCAACCAGTCGCCAGGGCAGGAACTGATCCATGGCACGCGACCTTGCGATCGATCTCGGCACCGCGAACACCTTGGTGTACGCGCGGGGGGAGGGGATCGTCCTCAACGAGCCGTCCGTGATCGCCCTCAATTCGCAAACCAATGATGTGTTGGCCATCGGGTCCGATGCGTGGCAAATGATCGGGCGCACCCCGAGTCACATCGTGGCGGTCCGTCCACTTCGAAAAGGTGCGATCACCGATTTCGACGTGACGCAACGCATGATCCGGCTGGTCCTCGAGCGAGTCGGCGTCAGTCGATTCAACCGGCCACGAGTCGTCATCTGCGTACCTTCTGCGATCACTGCAGTGGAGCGGCGTGCGGTCACCGAAGCAGCCCGCCGGGCGGGGGCAAGCGACGCCCAGCTCATCGAACAACCCGTTGCGGCGGCCATCGGAGCGAATCTTCCGATCAACGAACCACTCGGCAACATGGTTGTCGACGTTGGCGGTGGAACATCGGAGTCCGCAATCTTGTCGCTCGGCGGGGTCGTGGCACTCGAGGCCATTCGGGTCGGATCGTTCGACATCGATGCTGCAATTCAGGCGTGGGTACGACGCGAATACGGCATCGCAATCGGCGAACGAACCGCCGAGGACATCAAACTCACCATTGGGTCTGCGTCCCAGACTCCGAATGAAGTCCGGGCAGAGGTACGTGGCCGCGAGCTCATGTCGGGGCTTCCGAAAACGATCGTGTTGTCGCCCGAGGAGATTCGCGTCGCGATCGACGAGCCGGTGAGCGCGATCGTCGACTCCGTGCTGTCGTGCATCGCGCAGGCACCGCCCGAGCTCTCCCAGGACCTCATCACACAGGGAGTCCACCTCGTGGGTGGTGGCGGGATGTTGCGCGGTCTAGACCTCCGCCTCGCCGCAGAGACGAAGGTCGATGTGCACATCGTGGACACACCTCTCGAGTGTGTCGTCAAGGGTGCGGGTCGCTGCATCGAATCGTTCGAGTCGCTCAAGGTCATGTTCCTCGGAGACAAACGTTGAGCGTATGAGCCGTCAGACCGGGGGATGTCTCTGCGGCAGGGTGACCTACCGGGTCGACGGTCCGCTTCGCGATGTCATTCACTGCCACTGCTTCAACTGCCGCAAGGTGAGCGGAAACTTCGTCGCATCATCTGGTAGCGCGACCAGCGACTTGGTGATCGCTGACGAAGACCACTCGTTGCGATGGTACGACCTCGGCTACGCCCGCTACGGATTCTGTTCCACGTGCGGATCGAGCCTCTTCTGGCAGGGCGCTGAACACACCGATCGCACGAGTATCCAAGCTGGTTCGCTGGACGATGCGTCCTCGGTCTCGTTGATGGGAGTCTGGTTCGCGAACGATGCGCAAGCTCATGTCACCATCGACCACTCGGTACCCCAATTCGCTGGGAACGACGAGGGGGACGACGTTTGAGCCGCCAAGGGCGAGCCCACCAGCTCGTGATCTGGGACTTCGATGGAACCATTCTCGACACCGAGTGGCCTGCCTACGCCGCCGCCAAGCGCGAGTACGACCGGCTTGGGGTCGAGCTTTCGTTCGCGGCATGGCAGGACACGGTCGGTTCCGCCGATCACCGGCCATGGTGGGAGGTCCTGCGAAATGACGTCGGGCACTTGGGCGAACCGCTTGAAGTGGTCATCGCTCGCTACCGAGCGCACAAGAATGAGCTCACGGACTCCTATGACCTGCTGCCGGGTGTGCGGTCCGCGTTCGACCGATTGGCCGAATTGATGGTCTCCACGGCCATCGCCAGCAGCTCTCCGATCGATTGGGTCGAGCGACACACCAAACGACACGGACTTTGGGGCCATTTCGTCGCAGTCGCCACTCGGACCGACGTGGGGGCAGAGCGAACCAAGCCTCACCCCGATCTGTTTCTTCTGGCCGCAGAACGTGCAGATGTCGAGCCCGAGAACTGCGTCGTCATCGAGGACAGTGCTCACGGCGTGACCGCAGCTCGAGCCGCTGGAATGCGCGTCGTCGCGGTTCCCAATCGCATCACCACTGGCCAAGACTTCTCCCACGCGCAGCAGGTGTGCACCTCGCTCGAAGATCTGGCGATCGACGAGGTTCTGCACTTGTAGAGTCATCGGCATGTCGTTCCCGCTGCAGCGCCTCCGTCGACTCCGCCGAACCGATGCGATGCGTCGTCTTGTCGCCGAGACGACGTTGTCCGCTGAGGATCTGATCGCCCCACTTTTTGTGAGGGAAGGAATTGACGCGCCGCAGGAAATCAGCTCCTTGCCTGGAGTCATGCAACACACGCTCGAGTCGGCGATGACCGAGATCGAAGAGCTCCGTGCGCTCGGGGTGGCGGCGGTCGTCTTCTTCGGGGTCCCAGAGCACAAGGACGCCGAGGGATCAGGTGCATGGGATCCGAACGGGATCGTGCAACTCGCGCTGGGTCGGGCGCGAAAACGATTCGGCGGCTCGATGGTGCTGATCGCCGACCTGTGTGTGGATGAGTACACCGACCATGGCCATTGTGGTGTTCTCGACGGTCACGGTTCCGTCGACAACGACGCCACGCTCGAGTTGTATCGACGTATCGCTGTGGCCCAAGCCCATGCTGGCGCAGACATCATCGCCCCCTCGGGAATGATGGACGGGCAGGTTGCGGCGATCCGAAACGCACTCGATGCATCGGGCCACGAGACGACGGCGATCCTTGCATATGCAGCGAAATATGCGTCCTCGTTCTATGGCCCGTTCCGAGACGCCGTCGATGTCACGATCGCGGACGGTGGCGATCGGAAGGGGTACCAGCAGGATCCTCGCAACGGTCGGGAGGCGATGAACGAAATCCGACTCGATCTCGCTGAAGGCGCCGACATGATCATGATCAAGCCAGCGCTCCCGTACCTCGACATCGTGCTTCGTGCTCGCCTCGAAACCGACGTCCCGATCGCGGCCTATCACGTGTCGGGCGAGTACGCGATGCTGAAAGCGGCCGAGGCAAATGGTTGGATCGATGGTGATGCGGCCGCCCTCGAGTCGCTGATCAGCATCAAACGTGCCGGAGCCGACCTCATCTTGACCTACCTGGCCCGGTCGATCGCCGAATCGCTTGCAGCCATCCGCCCCGCACTCCCTGAACCCCAGCGTGCCATCGACCCCCCGACCCCAGAGCTCACACCATGACCGACACCAACGAAGCCCTGTTCGAACGAGGCAAACTCGTCATGCCCGGCGGCGTCAACTCGCCCGTCCGGTCCTTCCGTTCCGTGGGTGGGACTCCGTACTTCGTGGCACACGCCGAGGGCCCCTATGTCACCGATGTCGAAGGAACTCGATACATCGATTACGTCCAGAGTTATGGACCAGGGATTCTCGGACACGCGCACCCCAAGGTGCTCGAGGCGGTGATCGCTGCTGCTGCGAAGGGAACCACGTTCGGCGCCCCGACGCTGGGCGAGGTCGAGTTGGCCGAAGAACTGGCCTCACGCATCTCGGGCCTCGAGATGTTGCGCCTCACTTCGTCAGGTACCGAGGCTGCCATGTCAGCAATCCGTCTGGCGCGTGGTGTCACAGGACGCGACACCGTCATCAAGTTCGCCGGGTGTTATCACGGACACACCGATTCACTACTGGCCGCAGGTGGCTCGGGTATCGCTAATCAGGGTTTGTCGGGATCTGCTGGCGTGCCGGCCGGCGCTGTCGCCGACACGATCGTCGCGCCGTTCAACGTGGTCCCCGAAATCGACGACTCCGTCGCAGTCGTGGCGGTCGAACCAGTTGCGGCGAACATGGGCCTCGTCGCGCCAACGGAGGGCTTTCTCCGAGGATTGCGCGATGCCTGCGATGCGGCCGGAGCACTGTTGTTGTTCGACGAGGTGATCACCGGATTTCGTTTGGCTCGAGGCGGCGCGACGGAGTGGTTTGGCGTGCAGCCCGATGTCTGGGCATTCGGGAAGGTCATCGGGGGCGGACTCCCGGTCGGTTGTTACGGCGCAAGCCGCGAGGTGATGGGCCACGTCGCTCCTCTCGGGGGGGTGTACCAAGGCGGAACGTTGTCCGGCAATCCGTTGGCGACTGCGGCTGGTCTGGCCACCCTCGAGCTGCTCGACGCCGACGCTTATGTCGAGCTCGATCGGATCGCCACCCGCTTGGCCACGGGTATGCGAAAAGCATTCACCGATGCCGGCATTCCTGCCCTCGTGCCACAGGTGGGCCCGCTCGTCGGACTGTTCTTCGGAGATGCGGAACCGACGAATTTCGACGAGGTGAAGCTCATCGCAGAGAACGGTGTGTACCCGCGCTTTTTTCATGAGGTGCTCCAGCGGGGTGTTGCGCTCGCGCCCGGCCCGTACGAGATCTTGTTTCCTGGTCTCGCCCACACCGATGCCGTTGTCGATGAGTCGATCGAGATCATGTCGGAAGCAGCGCACGCCATCGCATAACGGTCCTCGACCTCGGTTCTCCACTCGTCGATAGTGTCTGTATGGTGTCGCGTTCATGCAAGGTCGTGGTTGGCCTCCTTCTCGTCTTTTCACTTGTAGCGGCAGCGTGCTCATCGGACCCCGACGGATCGGTGTCGCCCAGCTCGACGGCCACCGCTGATACCAACGCCGAGGACACCACCGATCCATCGAGTCCATCGGTCGGCGAGCCCTCCGAGTCGGGACCATCGGATCTGAGCTTCGATGAACCGATGCCCGATCCGACGCCGTTGCCCATCGATGAAGATGTTCGAGTTGGCGTGCTGGAGAATGGGTTGACCTACTACGTGCGCTCGAATGACAGTCCCGGAAGTTCGGTTTCGCTTCGGCTCGCGGTGAACGCAGGCGGCGTGAACGAAGATCCGCTCGGGACCGGTTCCGCGCACTTTCTCGAACACATGATGTTCAACGGGACAGAGAAGTTTCCTGGCAATTCCCTGGACGCTGCGCTTCGACGTATCGGTGCCGAGATCGGTCCGGACTTCAATGCGTATACGAACGACACCGAGACCGTGTATCAGATATCTGTCGAGGATCGAGGCGAGAACGTCGACGTCGCGTTTGACGTGTTGCTCGAGTGGGCATCAGCAGTGACGATCGATCCGACCGAAGTAGCCAACGAGGCACCGGTCGTTCGAGAGGAACTTCGCATTCGCGACGAGTCGGGCGACGGCCTCATCAACGTTGCGTTCGAGCAGGCATACCACCTCGACACGCCGTACGAGGGAGTGAACGTCTCGGGGACGGCCGCAACAGTGAATGCGCTCACCGCCGAGGACCTTCGCGCCTACTACGACACCTGGTATCGGCCCGACAACATGGCGATCATGGCGGTCGGTGATCGGAGCCTCGACGATCTGGAAGAGGACATCATCGATCGATTCGCGGCTCTCGAAGCGAGAGGCAGAGTCGAAGAATCGCCGGTCGACGCCGACTTCGCACTTCGAGATGAGCCGCTCGTCGACGTACTGATCGAGCCGAGCTTTGGCGACTCGTTCATCAGCGTCGATATTCCACTTCGCTCGTGGGACCTGAATACTCGTGGAGGCAATGAGCTTCAGCTCACCGAGATCATGCTTGGCATCATGATCGACAACCGTCTGCGTGAGGGTGTGGACTCTGGCCGACTCAACCTTCGCCGAGCCGGTGGCGGCTGGTTCTCATGGAACCGAGATCTGGCCTATCTGGGATTCAACGTGGATGCAGATGACCTCGAGGCGGGCACCGAAGAATTCATGACCGAGCTCCAAGGCAGCATTCAAAATCCGTTCTCCGAGCAGGAGCTCGAACGGGCGACCGAGATCATTCGTTCGTCCCAAGAACAACAGTTGGCGCAGTCCGAGACACGCCAGGACGGCGCCCTCGCCGACCAGCTCGTGAACCACTTTCTCTGGGGTGGGGACATCCAGTCGATCGAGGACTCCGTCGAGATGGTCCTTGGCATGTTGGACGGGCTCGAACTCGATGAGATCAACAACCATTACGGATGGATGATGACGTCATCGGCGCCGATCGTGATCGTTGTTGGTCCGGACGCGGATCGAGTTGGTGATCCTGCTGTTCATCTCGCTGGCGTGGAACGGGCCGCGCAGGCGGTGGTGGATGCCTTCGCCGATGATGTCGAAGAGATAGACGAGCTGGTCGAACCGCCAGATCCGATCGACGAGAACTCGCGGATGGGCTTGGATCGAAACGATGGATTCGAGCTGGTCTTCGACAACGGGAATCGGGTGTTGTTCTCTCCCTCGACGATCTCCGAAGAACAAGTCGTGCTCGTGAGCGAATCTCCTGGTGGGCGTTCGATGCTTTCCGAAGACGATGGTGCCGTCGCTGGTGCCGCGGTGTCCGCGGTCTGGTCGAGCGGCGTCGGTTCGTGGGATCCAATCCAGGTGCGTCGGTACCTGGCCGATCTCGAGATCTCGCTCTCGCCGTACATCGCGGACTTTTCCGAAGGGTTCTCCGGCGGTGCGGCGACCGGGGACCTCGACGTGTTGTTCCAGTTGTTACATCTCTCACTACTCGAACCGCGGATCGACGACGTGCCGTTCGCACAACAGGTCGAGTTCGCCCGCGATGCAGTCGACCGCGCCCGCCTCGACTCGGGTACCGCTGCCGACATCGCTGTGGCCGACGCCCGAACCGGAGGCGGATCTCTGGCAGCGGTGCCAACGGAGGCTCAACTCGATGCCCTTACACCTGATGATGCGCAACGTATCTGGGAGGAACGCTTCGGGTCTCTCGATCAGCATGTGATCGTCGTTGTCGGGGACGTCGACCCCGACGACGTCATCGATCTGGCGAGAACGTGGATCGGGTCGCTGCCACGAGCAACGTCGACCGATCAGCCCGAGCAACTACCTCGACCTGGCCGCATCGACGAGCGACTCTCGGTCGGCTCCGGAACATCGGGTGGTTCGTATCGTCTCCTCACGATTGGAGAAGCGGACGAAACCATCCGCAACCGTGTGCTCGCCGATGTGACAACGACGATCTTGAACGACCGGTTGTTCACGGTTGTCCGAGAGGAACTTGGGGCGACCTACGGTGGAGCGGCGCGTATCGAGTTCAGCGATCCAGGCGACGAGGTCGAGGTGCTCGTTTCGATCGACGGCGATCCCGATCGAATCGATGAGATCGGCGACACGGTGATCAACGAGTTCACCGAGCTCCGAAACGGCTCGCTGACCACCGAAGACTTCGACGAGGCCGTCGCGGTGTTGTCCTCGGAGTACAACTTCATCAGCAACGGCACCATCATCGAGTCGTTGTTCGACGAGGCATATCAGCCAGCAGATCGAGTGATCGATCGAACGGCCCAGGTCGAGACCCTCCGCGATCTCACCCCGGCAGATGTCACGAATTTCCTCATTGTGGCGGTGTCGGACACCGACCGAATCGACGTCCGAAACGTGCCGTAGTTCCTCGAGGCTTCCGCGATCACACGTCGGGACTTCCGCCCGACATCCCCACGCTGCCGACTTGGTCGCTACGCGAGCTCCGCTCCTCTTTCGCCTGAGGCGCAGCAGGCGCGAGGTCGAGGAGCCTCAGCGAGCGAAGCGAGCCGCCGCGGACGGATCCGAGCCCTGGAGCGAGGAAGTCCCGACGTGTTAGGGGATCGCGCCCGTGGCCAGTCTCGATACCCAGATGATCGCGCCGAGCGCGAGGTTGATCTGCAGGACGCGGCTGTCATTGCGGTTCCACCATGACCTGGCCGAGGCCGGAGCGGTGAGGAACCATCCGCTGATGACGAGCGCTTGGGCAAGAATGAAAATCATCCAGGGATTCATCGCGAGTGAGCCAGAGACATCGCCTCGTATGACCGCGCCGAGCGCCCGCGTGCAGCCACAACCAGGACACCATCGGCCGGTCGCCAGGCGGAAGGGGCACAGGACCTGGCCCTCGTCACCAACCGGTGAGATCGCAGCGACTGCACACGCTCCGGCAAGTCCGACAGCGGGGAGCGCCCGCTTTGGTCCGACCCACGAGGACCGCTGTTGTGCAGCGGTCAACGTGAGAGTCATCGGTCGATCAGCCTTCGCCTTCGACCAGACCAGCTCGCGCTGGAGCCAGATATGCGGCCACCATGTCAGCGGTCAGACCGTCACCGTTCACGACATCATGGAGACTGAGCCCTGATGCTTCGAGGGACGTTTCGATCTCGCCGGTCTCGATGAGCAAGTCCATCTGCTCGGTGAGGATCAGATCGCGCGACGCGAGTTCCTCAACCGGCTCGAGCTGCGTTCGTTCGTACAGCGTGACCGCAAGCAGCTGTTCCATGTCGAGCGGGCTGGCTGACTCTCCGCCGAAACCTGGCATCTGCCCAGCGACGGCTCGTGGTCTCGGCGAATCGGCCGAGCTGTAGAGGTTGCCGGTGCCGACGATGGCTGAGCCCTGGGCAATCCAGACGATTTGGTCCTCGATGGAGGTGAACGTGGCGTGCACCGCTCCGTCGGACAACGCAGGTCCGATCCCACCGCCACCCTCTGCTCCGTGGCAACCAGAACACCCGGATTCGACGTAGAGCTCTTCGCCCTCGCCCAGCAGGCCAGTGAGGCCTTGGGGGACCCGCTCGAGTGTGCCCACGTACATGGCAGCCCAGATAGGCAGGGTCAGCAGTACTGGGATGATCCAGAACGGCATCTTCTTGCGACCTTCGTACGCCTCCACGTAAGGAGCGACCCTCGCCGGGGGCTCGGGCACAACATCGGGTACGGGCGCTGCAGCGACAGCGGGTGCTGCTGTTGCCGCTGGCTCGACGGCCGTGCTGGAGCCTGCGTCGGCGGCCGGCGCTTCACCAGAAAGGGCGGCCTTCCGCTCGGCCGAACGCTTCAACAGATGTTCAGGAATTTCGGTCAACGGGACCCTCTTCTCTATGCCGACTTCTGGTGTGGCCGAAACCGGCGATTCCGTCGGTGCATGTTACGTCGGCAGTAGCCCAAGGCAACGTCAACGCAGTGTATTCGACGAGGTCGATCGTAGGAGTGGACGGTCGCTCGCGGCGAGCCGAGCACCAGGGTTTCGTCTTCGCCACATGTCACCTTCGAGCCAATGTGGATGGTTCGAAAATCGCGTGATAAACCCACGGTCGGAGCCGGGAACGCCCAGCACCGATGACTACACTTGTGATTACGTTCACGAGCGAGAGACCTTCGTCTTGCCCGTTGACGTGGAACACTGGATACAAGACCCAATTTTCGCCTTCGAGGAGAGCACGCACCGACATGGTTGAGTTTGTTGTTTCGCTGGTGGTGACCGGCCTGTCGCTTCTCGTGTACCACTGGTACGCCGCCAAAGCAGACATCAACAAGAAGATGACCTGGGGCGAAGCGATGATCGCGGCCTTGTACGTCTTCTACATCTTCTTTTGGATCTACGGGGTCGTTCCCCATTACTGGCTGGAGTGGGCGGACAAAGGACTCGGCTGGCGCGCCGATCGTTTCGTGCACGGGCCGGGCGGAATTCTCAAAGATCAAAACAGTGGCGGATGGGTGCCACTCACGATCACCTATCTGGTCCTTCGAGACATCATTGCCGTGACGATCTACGTCGTGTTCCTGGGCGGGAACATTTGGTATTGGAACCACTGGCAAACGCGTGCTGCACGAGCACAAGCCAAAGAACAGGCCGTCGAGCAACCATCAGAGTTCGGTCGTCCGCTTGTGCGTGAGGGAGCACGCTGACGTGTCCGTCACCGATGCCAACCCCCCAATGCCCGAATTCAGGGACGACTATGTCCTCCAGGAAGTCGACGCGGCATGGCTTTCTGCTGCGGTCAAGCCAAAGCAGTTCATTCACATCGATCAATCTGAGTGCATCATGTGCGAGGGCTGCGTCGACATCTGCCCGTGGAAATGTATTCACATGGTGTCGCCGACAGCGATCGAGGAAGCAATCGGCACCGAACAACCGGGTCTCGACCCGACCGATCACGTGATCTTCACGATCGACGACGACGTGTGCACCCGATGTGCGCTGTGTGTCGATCGATGTCCCACCGGCGTCATCATCCTCGGCAAGATCAGCGATCCAGACGCCGACGGAGACCGTCACCAGCGCACGAACACCCACGGATACGGCTACGGGATGCGTCTCGGATGATGGCCGAATCCATAGCAGTATCAAGACACCCGTCCACCAAGCGACACCAGGAGTAACCCTCGTGGCGAAGAACAAGCTGCCGGTATCTCAGCAGCTCCAGAAGAAGACAACCGATCTGATCGACAGCACGCAGGGTTCTCAGGCGTGGAGTTCGATCTTTCGGCCAGGATCGATCTTCCGTAAGGGCTATAGCGACAGCCCGCGTAATCGTTCCTACGTCATCATGAACTCGGTGCTCTACCACCTCCACCCGGTGAAGGTGAAGCGTCACGCGGTCAAAGTGAGCTACACGTTGTGCCTGGGAGGCATCAGTTTCTTCACGTTCATCCTCCTCACGGTGACCGGTATTTTCTTGATGTTCTTCTACCGGCCAACCGCCGCCCAAGCATGGGACGACATCTTCCAATTGCAGAGTGCTGTCACGTTCGGCCTCCTCGTGCGCAACATGCACCGATGGGCAGCTCACCTCATGGTTCTGTCGGTCTTCCTCCACATGGCCCGGGTCTTCTACCACGGTGCCTACAAGGCGCCGCGCGAGTTCAACTGGGTGATCGGCGTCATGTTGCTCCAGTTCACACTCTTGCTGTCGTTCACGGGGTACCTCTTGCCGTGGGATCAGCTCGCACTGTGGGCCGTGACGGTGGGCACCAACATGATGGGCTACACGCCGGTCTTTGGTGAGCAGGTTCGTTTCGTGCTCCTCGGAGGCGTCGAAATCGGAACGGACACATTGCTGAGGTGGTATGTCCTCCACGTGCTTTTCTTACCGTTCGTCACGGTGATCTTCATGGCCATCCACTTCTGGAGAGTTCGCAAAGACGGCGGAATCTCCGGGCCGCTGTAGGAGGAGAATATTCATGACTGAGATCCCTGAACATCTCCGCAAACGGGCAGAAGAAGCTCGACAGAAGGCCGCCGCTGAAAGCGCTCCTGTCGAGAGTGCTCCTGTCGAGAGTGCAGACGCGGCATCCGACGCGCCGCTGAGCGCAGCGGCGTCAAAGATTCCTGCGCATCTGCTCGAGCGATCGAAGGCTGCCAAGTCAAAGGCCGATGGTGGCGCCGTCGAGGCTGCACCTGCGGCAGCTGCTGCAGGTGGCGTGGCTACCGCGGTGGCCGCTGCGCCAGTTGCACCGGTGGCAACCGGTCCGGGCGGCCACACGCAACGGCTGCTCACCGTGGTCAAGTCTGGCTCGATTCAAGACGTCAAAGCCGTGCCTCAAGACAAGGTGCACACCTGGCCTCATCTCCTCGTCGTCGAGTTCGTATGCTGTTTGTTCGTTCTTGCCTTCATCTTGATCTTCTCGGTCTTCGTGAACGCGCCACTCCTCGAGCTTGCAAACTTCAACCAGACGCCGAACCCATCGAAGGCACCGTGGTACTTCCTCGGACTTCAAGAGCTGCTGACGATGTTCCACCCAATGGTGGCTGGCGTGACGATTCCGGGAATGGGCATGTTCTTGCTGATCCTTGCTCCTTACATCGATCGAAACCCTTCGATGAAGCCGGAAGATCGCAAGTTCGCCATCTCGTTGCAGACAGTGCACCTGATGTACTGGGCAACCCTCGTGATGATCGGTTCGTTCTTCCGTGGGCCAGGCTTCAACTTCATCATGCCGTGGAACGACGGCCTGTTCTTCGAGTTCTAGGAAGGTAAAGGTATGGACGTTCTTGCAATCCTTGGAATCATCGCCCTTGTCGTGCTGGGCGCAATCTTGCTCTTCGTTTCATCTCGACGACGAGATGCGGGCGCGGCGATCAGCGAGGTGTCTGCCGAGACACGCCGCAGAGATCGTGAACGCGTCAAGGCCGGTGTCACGTCTTCGAGTACCGAAGAGGCCGCTACAGGCAAAGACGTGGAACGAGCTGCGACACTCGCCCGACGCGACGGAGACCTCGTCCCCCTCGATGAGAGCGAAATCGAGCCGTGGGTGGCCCCGGACCCCGAGGTCATCGGTGTTGCTCGCCGACAATTTCTGAACCGGGCAATCATTGCAATCTTCGGGCTCAATCTCACTGGATTCGGCCTTGCCGTCATCGCGCAGCTGTGGCCGGGTGCGTCGGAAGGTTTCGGTTCCAAGATCAAGATCGGTCCTGTTGGCGACGTCGCATCCAGCATCAAGAGCGGCGGCGGCTTCCTGTACAAGCCAGAGGGTCGAATGTGGATCACCGAGTATCCAGCAGGTGCTCTTGAGAAGGGTCGCTTGATTTACGGAACGACCCCTGCCTGGGACGGCATTCAAGCGGGTTTCAAGGCGCTCTATCAGAAGTGCCCACACCTTGGATGTCGCGTTCCAGACTGTGGTAGCTCGCAATTCTTCGAATGCCCCTGCCACGGGTCGTTCTACAACCAGGTCGGTGAAAAGCGTGGTGGTCCCGCACCCCGTGGCATGGACTACTTCGCAATGTCGATCGAAAATGGTTCGCTCGTGGTCGACACCGGCAACATCATCGGTGGTCCCTCTATCGGCACCAACACAACGGGTCAAGAGCGTGAAGGTCCCAGCTGTCTCGGAGCCTCCTCGCACTAGATCCTCGGGAACGATTCGCCTCAGATTTCTCTGACCGATTCACCCGATCTACCTTCTGGCCGATTCGGTCAGCGCAAAACGCAGTCCTCCACCCGTTCGTCCCCTAGATTCAGAGTCCGTGATGATCCTTGCTCAGACCGCCGTGCGTAATGTCGGTGTTGTCATCTTCGCCATCGTCATTGTTGGCTTCATTCTCTATCTGTTCTTCAACCTTCTCGATTCGAAGGGTGAGGGTGGTGCCGAGATCGAACTGGCCGCCAACCGCAAGCCGTATTTCGATGACGAGATCCTCGAAACCCGCAAGCTCGATCAGAGCTTGATGTCGGGTCTCGTTCTGCTGTCGGTCATCGGGATCGCACTTCCGCTGTATTGGCTTGGTGAACCCGGACGTCAAGAGGGGTACGTCGAGAACACGATCGAGTTGTGGACCGAAGAAGGTGCCGAGTCGTTCGAGGCGTCATGCTCTTCGTGCCATGGTGGCGGCGGGGCAGGCGGTATCGCAGCATTCGCGATCACCGACCAGGGTTCTGGCGAATTCGTGGCGTCGGTGGACTGGGTGGCTCCTTCGCTCACCTCCGCGCTCACGCGATTCACCGAAGAGGAAATTACCTACACCCTCAACTTCGGTCGCAACGGAGTCATGCCCGCCTGGGGCGCTCCCGGTGGCGGACCCCTCACCGAGCAGCAGATCGAGATCATCATCGTCTATCTGCGCTCGGTCCAAAAGGACGCTGACGCGGTCCAGGCAGCAGTGCAGGATGGGCTGGTCGAAGGTGCTCGCCTCGAGTGGGTCAGTCGAGACGAAGATCTGAGTGAACAACTCCGAGAAGCCAACTTCGGTCTGGCTCAGGCTTCGCAGACCGGCCAGGGTTCACTCATCGAAGAGGCCCAAGCTGAACTCTCCGAAGTCCAAAAGACCATCGGCGAGTTGTTCCCGGCCGAGGACATGGCGGCGTGGCTGGCTGAGATCTCCGACCCATCGCACGCCGAGTACTTGACGTACGGCGAACTGCTGTTCACGAACAGGGCTGACGCTGGGGCCTACGGTTGTGCACGCTGCCACACGGCAGGTTGGTCCTATGACGGCGCCAACGACCTCAGCATCGATGGTGAGCCGCTCAGTACGATCACCGACGAAGACGGCAACGAGGTACCAGGTCATGTGCAAGGTGGCGGCTGGTTCGGCCCGAACCTCACGAACGGATCGACGAAGAAACAGTTCCCCGATAGTGATGCGATGATCGATTTCATCCGACGAGGTTCGGTCAACGGTGAGCGATATGGCACCGCCGGACAAGGTGGTGGGCAGATGCCAGGCTTCAGCCAGCGTGTCGATGACGACATCTTGGAGGAAGTCTTCGATGAGGAACTCGGTGAATTCATCGAGGTGGAAAAAGTCTGGCCAGCGAGTCTGACCGAAGAACAGATCGCCGCAATCGTGGCCTACGAGAGGAGCCTCTGATGCTCTCGACCTTGGCCGCAATCGGCTTCGACCCGCAGATTCGAGGCATTCTCGTCGTGGGGACGGGGGCAGTGGTTCTCTTTGGTTCGGTCTGGCTCATCCTCGCCACCAACTCCGGTATCCGCCTCGCCTCGCTGATCGCACTGTCCGGCTTTTTTGCCTGGATGGTCATCATGGGAGGCTTCTGGTGGATCCGTGGCATCGGATTCGTCGGCGACAGCGTGAGTTGGGTGGTTCTCGACTTCAACCGGGCAGAAATCAGCCAATCATCGGTGGAGGAAGCTCGAGATCTTCCGGATCCAGAGTCGCTCCAGGGCCTTGGCATCGAGGTCGCTGCACTCGGGTTGGAGGCCGGCGTCGAAGAGATGGGTGAGTTCATGGTCGTGCTCGACCGGTCCTCGGAGGATTTCGCCGGGATGACCGACGCCGAGTTCGAAGAACAGCAGCAACGCAACTTGCTCCGAAACAACTCGACCACGCTCTCTCAGGTCGCCTCCGTGGCTCCCGACTTCGTGGAGCAGGCTGAAGCCGACGGCACGATTCCGAACTTGAACGGCTGGGAGATCATGACCACCGGTGAGGCTGGTGAGGCGCAGTCGACCGCCGGCGCGGCGATTCTCGTACAGGACGGCTTCGACTTCGATTCCCAGGCCGAGTTCCGGTTCCTCGATGCGTTCCGCACTGGCGGTAAACCTCGCGTTGATCAAGACATCGATCAAGATTGCACGTTCTGCGTCGACAACCTTCGCCGCGCTTGGCATTGGATCTCCAATTCGGCGCGCATCAAGAATCCAGCCGAGTATTCGGTCGTTCAACTCCAGGCGGTGGATGCGGAGGCGCTCATCGTCGAAGAGGGGCAAGCGCCACCATTTCCCGTGGTCGACGACGAAGCTCCGATCATCTCCGTCGTGATGGTACGAGACCTCGGCAACCTGCGATTCCCGCCAGCGATGGTGACGCTGGGGTCACTCCTGATCTTCACCGCGCTGGCCTACATGATGCATCTGCGTGATCTCGAAACCATGGCCCGCGTCAAGCAGTTCGAAGAGGAGGCATAACCCGTGCAGTATCTGCCACTGGTTGCGCTTGGGGTGCTTGCCTTCCTCTTTGCTTCGATCAGTTTTGTCGCGAGCCGATTGCTGGCCCCGAAGCGGCCGAACGACAAGAAGAATTCTGCCTATGAGTGCGGGATCGAACCCGCCAAGGAAACCCCTGAGCGTTTTCCGGTGCGGTTCTTCCTGATCGCGATGATCTTCATCGTGTTCGACATCGAGTTGATCTTCTTCTATCCCTGGGCGGTCGCCCATGGCAGCCTCGGCGTCTTTGGACTCGTCGCCATCTTGATCTTCGCATTCGCCGTCTTCGAGTCATTCATCTATCTGATCGGCAACGGCGCGCTCGAATGGGGTCCCGTGCACCAGGTGCACAAGTTGCGGGCCGCAGTATCAGCCGAGCGCACGACCCGATCGACGATCCGCCGCGTCGGCGGCGAGGGCCGTCTCACCGACGAGGCAGCCTGACGTGGGATTGTTCCAGGACGCAGATACCGGGCGAGGCGTGCTCGACGACGGCATCGCAGGCCTCGAACACAATGTGATCACGGCGCGTGTCGAAGATCTGGTCAACTGGTCCCGCGCTCGCAGCATGTGGCCGGCGACATTCGGGTTGGCCTGCTGCGCTATCGAGATGATGGCGACCGGGGCGGGCCATTACGACATGGCTCGATACGGCATGGAGGTCTTCCGTGCGTCGCCGCGCCAGGCCGATCTCATGATCGTCGCGGGTCGTGTCTCTCAAAAGATGGCGCCGGTGTTGCGGACGATCTACGACCAGATGATGGAGCCCAAGTGGGTCATCTCGATGGGAGTCTGCGCATCGAGTGGTGGCATGTTCAACAACTACGCCATCGTTCAAGGTGTCGACCAGATCGTCCCCGTCGACGTGTACGCGCCGGGTTGCCCTCCGGGACCCGAGACCCTCTTGCACGCAATTTTCACTCTGCACGATTCGATTCAGAACGGCGAGTTGATGCGGCGTCGACATGAGAACGATGGTGGAGCCGGTATTGAGGTGGCGCAGCGCGATGGCCAGACCGCCGTCGCAATCGGGAAGGCCTGAACATGGGTGATGCCGAGACTCCCGACGAGGAGACTGCCGAAAACGACCCCGTCCACGAACTCGAGATCGACGAAGAACAACCCGATGAGGAAGCCGGGCCAACCGAAGAACTGCTTCATGGTGTTCCCGTACGAACCGCATTTGGTCAGCAGGTGCTGTTTCCTTCCGTCGATATGTATTTCGCGCTCGTCGAAGCGTTACGCGACGCGGGATTTGTCCAAGTGATCGACCTGTGTGGTGTCGATTACCTGCATCGCGAACGTGCGGACCTGCCGAACAGCATTACCTCAGAGCGGTTCGAAGTTGTCGTCAATCTGATCAGTCATGCACGACGCGAACGGATCCGTGTCCGGGTCCAAGTTGGTGAGGGTGGAAGTGTCCCTTCGCTCTTCGATCTCTTTCCAGGTACCGAGGCAATGGAACGCGAGGCCTTCGACATGTTCGGCGTCGTCTTCGACGACCATCCCGACATGAGTCGCATCCTGATGCCCGAGACCTGGATCGGACATCCACTCCGAAAAGATTTCGACACGGGGCGTATTCCTGTGCAGTTCAAGGGAGCCCCAGGACAATCATGATCAGGACTCCGATCATGATGAGAACAATGGTGACCACATGACGATCACAGAAGACGACACTGCCGGAGGCGGCGAGCTCGCCGCCGCCGGAACTGCGGCTCGCGTGATGGGCCGCGACAACTCGGTGCTGCGGCTGTCCGAGCAGGAGGCCGCGGCTCTTTCGCTTGCGCCTGCTGACGAATTCGGCGATTCGAAGATGATCATCAACATGGGACCGTCGCATCCGTCGACACATGGTGTGCTTCGTCTCATGCTCGAGATGGAGGGGGAGACAGTTCTCCGGTCCAAGCCGATCATTGGCTACCTCCACACCGGTATGGAAAAGACCGGCGAGCAGCTGACGTACCTTCAGGGCTGCACGAATGTCACGCGAATGGACTATGCATCTCCGCTCTTCACCGAGCTCGCCTTCTCGCTCGCAGTCGAGAACCTGGTCGGCATGGAGATTCCCGAGCGAGCCACGTGGATCCGCATGCTCATGACCGAGCTGAATCGAATGGCATCACACCTGCTGTTCATGGCCACCAACGGCATGGATCTCGGTGCCGTGTCGATGATGATCTACGGGTGGCGTGAACGCGAACCGCTCCTGCGGTTCTTCGAGAAGGTCACTGGCCTGCGCATGAACCACAACTACATCAGACCTGGTGGTGTAGCCGCCGACCTGCATGCGGGTTGGCAACAAGATCTGCTCGACTACCTCGAGATGCTCGAACCGAGGCTCGAGGAATATCACGTCTTGATGAATGGCCAGCCCATCTGGCGCGATCGCCTGCAGGGCGTGGGAATCATCAACGAGGCCGAATGCCTGGCGCTGGGAACGACTGGGCCGATCCTGCGCTCGGCTGGCAGCAGTTGGGATCTTCGCCGCGATATGCCGTACTTGGCCTACGACCAGGTCGAGTTCTCTGTTCCGGTGGGCGACTACGGGGATTGCTTCGATCGTTATGCGATCAGACTCGCCGAGATCGAGGAGTCGATCAGAATCGTTCGACAGTGCATCGACAAGATGCCCCTTGGCGATTACCGGACGCAGGACAAGAAGATCACCCCACCGCCGCGGGCCCGGATCGACGAGTCGATGGAAGCCCTCATTCACCATTTCAAGATCTTCACGGAGGGGTACAAGGTGCCAGCAGGCGAAACCTATGCAGCTGTGGAGAGCCCCCGCGGAGAGCTCGGTGTGTACATCGTGTCCGATGGCAGTTCAACGCCGTACCGCATGCACGTCCGGGCGCCGAGTTTTGTAAATCTGCAGACACTCCCACATCTCATGCAAGACGGCCTCCTCGCCGATGCGGTTGCCGTGATTTCGAGCGTCGACCCGATCATGGGTGAGGTCGATCGATGAGCCGCCTCTCCGATGCAAACGTCGAGCTTGCGCGACAGATGATTTCACATTACCCGCGGCCGAAGTCCGCCTTGATCCCGTTGTTGCACCTTGCTCAAGAACAAGATGGCTGGGTCTCGAACGAGGCAATGGCGCACCTCGCAGAACTTGTGGGCGTGACACCGGCCGAGGTCAAGGGCACGTGCACCTTCTATGAGATGTTCAAGCTCCATCCCGTCGGCACGTACATGGTCAACGTCTGCACCAACATCTCGTGCCAGCTCAATGGTGGCGAGGAACTGCTCCAGCATGCCGAGGAAACGCTGGGAATTCGCGCTGGTGGAACGACCGAGGATGGCATGTTCACCATCGAAGATGTGGAGTGTATTGCCGCATGCACCGAAGCGCCGTGTATCCAGGTCAACTACCGATATGGCCTCAGGCTCACCACTGATGATTTCGACGACATCATCTCGGCGCTACGCGCTGGGAACACGCCCGACAAGCTGATCACCGCCAATACTGGGGAACCGATTCCATCTCACGGAACTCTCGGTTTGGCCCGCCAACATCTCACCGCTGAGCAGACCGTGAACATCATCGCCCCTGAACTCATTCACGAAGCGCCGGTCTGGTTGGCTTCGGCATCCGAGGAGAACTGATGGCCACTGGCGGCTACATCGCTCACGCACCTGGCTACGTCGAGACTCCGGGTACGAAGATCGTCACCCAACGTTTCACCTACGAGGACAGCTACACCCTCGAGCGCTACGAGGCCACCGGAGGCTACGAAGGCTTGAAGTCGGCGCTGCAGATGACGCCCGACGAATGCCACGCGGTCACCCGCGACGCCACACTTCTCGGACGTGGTGGCGCAGGCTTCCCGGCCGGAATCAAGTGGGGATTTTGCCCCGTTGATGTCTGGCCGCGTTATCTCGTGGTCAATGGCGACGAGTCTGAGCCTGGTACCTACAAGGACCGACTGCTCATGGAGCTCGACCCGCATCAGCTGATCGAGGGTTGTCTGATCGCCTGCTACGCCATTGGTCTGTCGCAGTGCTTTCTCTACGTTCGCG
>CAJQNJ010000151.1 GCA_905479685.1 uncultured Acidimicrobiales bacterium | reverse complement strand
GCCGGTGATCGACCCGTGTGGATCGTCCCAGAAGTGTTCGTCATCGGGGCGCTTTGGAGGACCGAACAGCCCGGTGTCGAGAATCGGCAACCGTTCTTTGATCTGGTCCACGGTCCATGTCTCGAACGGGATGTCAAGATCCCTCCAGAGACTGGCAACGCGCTCGGTGTGGTGGTCGTCATCGGAGCGGATGAGGAGTTGTCCACACTGGTGGTACTCGATCAGCCCGAGCTCGTCATCGGCACCGATGTAGTTCTTCCAATCGGTCCAGTACTGGGCGCCCTCCCAAGCCAGACGCACACCTTCGGTCGTCGAGTAGCTGAAACGAACGATCGCACATGAGTTGATCGTCGACCCAGCACCTGCAGCTCCTGCTTTGTCGATGCTCAGCGTCCGTAGCCCACGCCGCGACAGTTCATGGGCTGTCGCGCATCCAATCACACCAGCTCCGATGATTACGGCGTCGTATTCGACGGTGTCGGTCATGGTGAGAACCTCCAGGAAGTTGCGTTCTGCTCAAACGGTCAGGCAGAAGGGCGATTTTGTACGTACTGATAGCCGAAGCGACCCTTGACGCAGAGATTGCCGTGGGTGATCGAGTGATCGCTGGGTGACGTCACCTTGACGATTGCGTTGTCCTGCACGTGCAGATCGAGATTGCAGCCGACCCCGCAATATGAGCAGACAGTTTGTGTGATCGTTTGATCCTCAGGTCGCCAATCGGCCATCTTCCGGAGGTCGAACTCAGTCTTGAATTGCAGGGCGTTGGTTGGGCAAACTGCGACACAATTGCCGCAATAGACACACGCCGAATCTGGAAGGGTCACCCCGAACTCTGTGCTGATTCGGCTGTCGAAGCCTCGCCCACTCATGGCGATCGCGAATGTCCATTGTGCGTCCTCACCGCACGCTTCGACACACTTGTAGCACAGCACACATCGGTCATACGCACGGATGTACAGATCGTCCTCGATCTTGACCTCGTCGGTCATCCGTTGTGTGGTCGCTTCGTCATATCGCCCAAGATCAGCGTCGTAGTCGTCGATCCAGCCCATGATGTCGTCGGCCTGCGACACGTCAGAAGAGGTACCCAAGAATTCGAGCACCATCTTGCGACTGTGCATCACCTTGTCCGAATCCGTGGTGACGACCATGCCCTCTTCGGCAGGCCTCGAACACGACGGCACCAGCGTCCGCGACCCTTCGACTTCTACAACGCACACACGGCACGCGTTCACCGGCGTGACCGTCGGTCCATAACAGATGGTGGGGGTGTCGACGCCGGCGGCAGTGCACGCATCGAGGACCGTCTGCCCTTCCAGAACCGAAACGTCTGTGCCGTCGATCGAAACGGTCACCTTCGTCCGGATGGCGACTTGTCGCTCGCCTACCGGCGAAATCGGACGCTCGGCCGAAGGTCGAGATGTCGCAGTCATGACGACGCTCCAATCAATCCCAGATCGAACGCAGAGAGGATCGCGCCCGAAGCCGTGTGGCCCAGGCCACAAATCGATGCGTCGGCCATCACCTTTGCAAAGTCATCGAGCAGGACCCGCTCGGTTTCGACGGCGGCACCCTTTTCCCGAATCCGAAGGAGCGACTCGCTCTGGCGAACCGTGCCAACACGACACGGTACACATTGCCCGCAGCTCTCGTCCCTGAAGAACTGAGCGATTCGAGCGACGAAATCGTCGAAGTCGACCGAGTCGTTGAGCAACATGATCACACCAGAACCCAAGGAGAACCCGTGCTCACGCGATGCCTCGATCGTGAGCGGGACGTCGAGCATGTCGGCTCCGATGAACGAGCCAGCTGCACCACCCATGAGAATCGCCCGCAAGTCACCGACCGGACCGCCAGCGAGGTCGATGACCTCGCGTAGCGTCGCCCCGTAGGTGACCTCGTACACACCGGGCACGCGCACGTGCCCGGAGAGACAGAACAGCTTCGTGCCGGTCGAGCGACCAGCTCCTCGTTGGGCAAAACCCTCGCCACCGAGGAGCATGATCTGATTGACGTTGACCATCGTTTCGACGTTGTTGATCGCCGTGGGACGGCCGAACAACCCATTGGTGGTCGGAAAGGGCGGCTTGTTGCGTGGCTCTCCGCGGTACCCCTCGATCGAGTTCAGCAAGGCGGTCTCTTCGCCGCAGATGTACGCCCCAGCGCCCATCCGGAGTTCGATGTCGAATCGGAAACCATTTCCCTGGGAGCTGTAGCCACCGACATCATCACCCAACATTGCCTTGCTTCGAGCCTCCGCGATCGCCGACTTGAGGCTTCGAGTTGCTTCGGGGTACTCACCTCGAATGTAGATCCACCCCTGTTCGGCACCCATGGCGTAGCCCGCGATGGTCATCGCTTCGATCAGCGAGTAGGGATCGTGTTCCATGATCACGCGATCCTTGAACGTGCCCGGTTCGGACTCATCGGCGTTGACGACGAGATGGCGTGGGCCGTCCTCACCCGCCACTGCGGACCACTTGAACCCAGTGGGGAATGCAGCACCACCACGTCCAGTGAGTCCCGAGTCACCGATCTGTTCGATCACTTCGGCTGGCGTCATGGTGACCGCGTTGGCGAGCGCTTCGTACCCACCGGTGCTGACGTAGCCTTCGTAGTCCACGGCCGCAGCATCGTGTACACGCGCAAGCAGCGTCAACGCATCAGACGGCTGTGGGACAGGAGCGATCGGAACCGTGACCTGGCCAGCGAGAGCGGCATCAACCGCCGGTTTCGTTGCCGTGCGAACGCTCACGTGTTGTTGCCCCGTCCGCTGCACGAACGCCGCCGGAGCCTGTTCGCACAGTCCAAGACATGGGCTGCCGTGCACGACCACGCCATCGGCTCGGAGCTCGTCGATGAGTCCGTTGGCACCTTGGATTCGACACGCCGTGTCGTCGCAGACGTGCACGACGTCCGCTGCTTCGGGCTGCTCGAAGGTGAAGAGTTCATAGAAGCTCGCAACACCGAAGACTTCGGCTGGTGGCACCTGCAACGCTTCTGCGATTTCGTTCGCGCCACCTTCACTGATGTAGCCGACCGCGTCGCGGACGGCATGGAGCACGGGGAGCAACAAGTGGCGCCGGTTGAAGATTCGTTCGGCACCCGATCGGGCAATTCGATCGCCGTCGAACGTCAGCGCCGGACCAATCGCGTCGAACGTGATGAGGCCAGGGCTCTGGATGGCAATCGCGTCTGCGACCGCGTTGCGTTCTGCATCTGTTCCGCGCGCATCGGTGACCGCCACCTCAGGCATTGTTGTTCACCTGTGTCCTTCTCGAATCCGAGGTCTGGCTGGCGCGACATCGCTCAGGCATTGTTGTTCACCTGTGTCCTTCTCGAATCCGAGGTCTGGCTGGCGCGACATCGCTCAGGCATTGTTGCTCGCCTCTACTTTTGGGCGCACGTTGATCGCTGTCGCCTTGAACTCCGCGGTCCCGGACTTCTTGTCCCACGCCTCGATGGTCAGCTGGTTCGTATCTGTGGTGTCCGGGAAGTGATATGTCGTGAACGTGAGGCCTACCGGAAGATCGGGCTGCACGCGAATGGTCATGTCGATCGTCGCGCGGCGCGACGACACCTCGACTCGGGATCCCGTCGAGACACCCAGCACGGCGGCATCGTCAGGATTCATGTCGAGCGCCTCGCCGGACCGAATCGGTGAGTTGTAGCCGTCACTTTGCACACCGGTGTTGTAGCTGTCGAGCACACGACCGGTCGTCATCAACAAGGGGAAATCCTCGTCGATCAGATCGACATGCGGTCGCCAGACGTTGACGGTGAACGGGGCTGGCTCGCGACCTTCGAGATCGTCGGCCCACAGCCAACCGTGCAGAAAAAGTGTTCCTGGATGATCGAGGGTCGGGCACGGCCATTGGAGACCACCGTGTTCCTCGAGTCGCTCCCAGCTCATGCCGCCGTGCATGGGTGAGACCGTGCGCAGCTCGTCCCACATTTCCTCCGCCGTTGGGTTGCCCCAGCCCGGCGCCATCCTCTCGGCGATCAAGTTGATGATCTCGAGATCGTCCTTGGCCTCGCCGGGTGGATCGAGTGCCTTGCGACTGCGTTGCACACGACGCTCGCTGTTCGTGACCGTTCCCTCGGTCTCGGCCCAGCCCGCTGATGCCGGAAGCACCACATCGGCGAGTTCAGCGGTACGGGTCAAGAAGATGTCCTGGACCACCAACATGTCGAGGCCCTCGAGCAGCTTTCGGGCATGGTTGATGTCAGCTTCGGAGTCTGCAGGATTCTCGCCGATACAGAAGATGGTGGTGAGCTCTCCGGTCTCCATCGCTTCGAACATCAGCGTGAGGTGTTTCCCCGGCTTTGCGGGGATCGTGCATTCCCACGCTGCTTCGAACTTGGCACGTATCTCGTCATCCTCGATGTCCTGGAATCCTGTGAGCTTGTTCGGAAGGGCTCCCATGTCGCCGCCACCTTGCACATTGTTCTGTCCACGAACGGGCACGAGGCCCGATCCGTACCGCCCGACGTGACCCGTCAGCAACGCAAGGTTGCACAAGGCCATGACGTTCTCGGCCCCGGTGTGGTGCTCGGTGATGCCGAGGGTCCAGCAGATCTGTGCCGACTCGGCGGTCGCGTATGCCTCGGCCAACTCGGCGATGGCGTACTCGGGAAGTCCGGTCACTTCGGCGGTGCGCGCCAATGTCCATTCTTCGAGAGAGTCTCGGTACGCATCGATGCCCTGCGTCGAATGTGCAATGAAGTCGTCGTTCTGAAGGTCGTGGTCGAGGATGTATCGCCCGACCCCGTTGGCGAGCGCAATATCGGTCCCGACATTGAGCCCCAACCACAGATCGGCGAACTTGGCCGTCTGGGAACGTCGGGGGTCGACCGAGATCATCTTCGCCCCGTTGCGAATACCTGCGAGCGCGTGATGGAAGAAGATCGGATGCGCTTCTCGAGCATTCGAACCCCACATGATGATCAGGTCGGTGGTCTCGATCTCCTCATAGGAGACCGTGCCGCCGCCCGCTCCGAACACTGTCGCCAGACCGACGACCGAAGGAGCGTGTCAAGTTCGGTTGCAGGAGTCGATGTTGTTGGACCCCATCACCTTGCGCGCGAACTTCTGCGCGGCATAGTTCATCTCGTTCGTCGACTTCGAGCAACTGAACATCCCAAACGATGTCGCTCCGCTCGGCTGAGCATTCGCGAAGCCAGCGACAACGCGATCGAGCGCTTCATCCCAGGTTGCTTCGACCAACACGCCGTCCTTACGGACGAGTGGTGTGGTGAGTCGAGTTCTCGGCATGGTGGACCCCATTCGAAGCGATGCTGTTTCCCTGTTCTGAGCAGGTGTGGAACTGTTCCACGATATGGAACAGTTATGAAGTCAAGCTACTACATGGTCGCAACTTTTCGAGGAGTCAATTGTGATGAATCGACGATCAATCGACAATGAATCGGGATTGATACCAGACGTGGCAGACTCCGTTGCATGCGATGGTCAAACCTGTTCGTTCCTACGCTCCGCGATGCTCCGGGTGATGCCGAGGCCGTGAGCCACAAACTTCTCGTCAGAGGCGGCTTCATCCGACAGCTCCATGCCGGCCACTACTCGATGTTGCCGTTGGGTTGGAGAGTGCACGAAAAAGTCGCCGACATCGTTCGCGACGAGATGAACCTGATCGGCGGTCAGGAATTCCTCCTTCCGGCCATGCACCCGAAATCGTTGTGGGAGGCATCCGGCCGTTGGCAGACGATGGGCGACGAAATGTTTCGACTGGAAGATCGGTCGGGCACCGAGGTCGGCCTCGGCATGACCCATGAGGAAGTGTTCGCCTCGATCGCGCTCGAACTCAACAGCTACAAGGCGCTGCCCCAGATCTGGTACCAGATCCAGTGGAAGTTCCGAGACGAACCTCGTCCCAAAGCCGGCCTGTTGCGTGTCCGCGAGTTCGCGATGAAAGATTCGTACAGCTTGGACATCGACTACGCAGGTCTCGACGCCAGCTTCGACAAACACCACGATGCCTATCTTCGAATCTTCGAACGTCTCGACCTCGACGCAATGCCGGTCGAAGCCTCTTCGGGTGCCATGGGCGGCGCTGGGTCCATCGAATTCATGGTCGCGTCACCATCTGGCGAGGACGACGTCGTCCGTTGTCCCAACT
The DNA here is from genome assembly GCA_905479685.1 of uncultured Acidimicrobiales bacterium. Lineage (GTDB taxonomy): Bacteria > Actinomycetota > Acidimicrobiia > Acidimicrobiales > SHLQ01 > SHLQ01. The sequence continues at coordinate 25,169 of CAJQNJ010000151.1, read as the reverse complement.
GCGACTATCGAGCCAACATCGAGCGTGCGACCTCAGCGATCGACGTCGTGATCGACAGTTCTGGGCCAGATGCCCCAGAGAAGTTCGCCACTCCGGGAATTCGCACGATCAAGGCGCTCGAAGAAGCCGGAGCGCCTGCCTCGAGTCAAATGAAGACGATGGTCATGGTGCTCGACGGCGCTATCACGCTTGCGGTCGTTCGCGGTGACCACCAACTCAACATGCAGAAGCTTCAAGACATCACCGGCGCAATCGACATTCGACCAGCGACTCCCGATGAGACCATCGAACACCTCGGGGCATCGCCAGGATCGTTGGGAGCCGTCGGGGTCAGCGCCGACATCACAATTCTCGCCGACCGCTCGCTGCAAGGCAGGAGCAACCTGACCACGGGAGCAAACGAGGACGATTGGCATTGGCGTGGCGTTGACATCGAACGGGATGTGAAGGTGAGCGAATGGGTCGACCTGCGCGAGGTCTCGGCGGGCGAGCATTGCCCGAAATGCAAGACGCCGCTGGAGATCGTCCGCGCGATCGAGGCCGGCCACATCTTCAAGCTCGGCACCAAGTACTCAGAGGCTCTGGGGGCCCACGTGCTCGATGCCGATGGAGAGAAGCAGACGATCGTCATGGGCAGCTATGGCATTGGGATTGGCCGAAACATGGCTGCCATCGCCGAGACACACGCCGATGAGAAAGGACTTGTCTGGCCGGTCGCCGTCGCGCCATTCGAGGTTGTAGTGACGGTCATGAAGATCGACGACGAAGCAACGATGGGCGCGGCCGAGAAGATCTACGCGGACTTGCTGGCCGCCGGCATCGATGCGCTCATCGATGACCGTGATGCACGAGCCGGCGTGAAGTTTGCCGACAGCGAGTTGATCGGCATTCCGTTCCGCGTGACCGTCGGTCCCCGCGGTATCACGAACGGCCAGGTCGAATTCACGACGCGCGAAACAATGGAGACCGCCGAAGTTGCAGTGGGCGAGATCGTCCAAACCGCAATCACAGCAGTAACACAGGCGCGCTGACCCAACATCGGACCAGTTGCTGTTCCACATCGTGGACAAGGCTGTTCCGCATCGTGGTACAATTTCGCCCGTGGCTGGCGTCCAATCTCTCGAGCGAGCATTCGCAATTTTGCGTGCCCTTTCGCTGGGCCCTGCTGGTGTCACCGACCTCAGCGACCGCACCGGACTTCCGAAAAGTACCGTTTCGCGACTGCTCTCGAGCCTCGAAGTGGAGCGGGCGGTACGTCAGAACGTTGAAGGCACATACGAGCTCGATGAGGGAATCGCCGAGTTGGGCACTGCGCTGCGCGGCGGGAGAAACGCGATCGAGGTCGCCCGGCCACACATGATCGAGCTGATGGAGCTCACCGGCGAAGCCGTCGGGCTGAACAGGTTCGACGGTGAATTCATTCGAACGCTCCTGCAGGTCGACGATCCCGCAAGTTCCGTCGTCGTTCGCGACTGGACCAACGAACCGACTCCGGTCCATGCCGTCCCCGCAGGCCTGGCGATCCTGGCGCACTCGACGCGATCGGTACAAAACACCGTCCTCGCCAGGGAACTCGAGAGACTCACACCCAGAACCGTGACCGATCCGGCGCAGATTCGTGCCCGATTCGACATGATTCGCGCCGACGGATATGCGTGGGTCTTTCAAGAGTTCACCGACGACATCAACTCTGTCGCCGCTCCCATCGTCGACGCGACAGGTCGAACAAGTCTGGCGATACACGTTCACGGCCCGGCTTTTCGATTTCCGAACGGCGAAGACGTGGACGTGCTCGGCGAACGCGTCGCAGCAACAGCCCAACGAATCGAAACGCAGCTGCGAAACGGCTGAGTTGTCGAACTAGCTTGTCGTGGTCATGGACGCACGGATCTTTATCGAACCTCAGCAGGGAGCCACCTACTCAGAGGTCGTCACCTTGGCCCGTCGAGCAGAAGAACTCGGCTTCGATGGATTCTTCACCTCAGACCACTATCTGAAGATAGGCGACCACGGCAGCGGCTTGCCCGGCCCGCTCGATGCCTGGACAACGTTGGCGGGCCTGGCACGAGACACCGAGAAACTTCGTCTCGGCACCCTTGTCTCACCGATCACGTTCCGTCATCCGGGTCAATTGGCGATCACTGTGGCCCAGGTCGACGAGATGAGCAGTGGACGGATCGAGCTCGGTCTCGGTGCCGGATGGTTCGAGAGTGAACACGCAGCGTACGGAATCTCTTTCCCATCGATGGCCGAGCGATTCGACCGGTTCAACGAGGCACTCGACATCATCTCAGGACTCTGGGCCACCCCCGAAGGAGAACGATTCAATTTCGCCGGCGAGTGCTACACCCTCACCGACTCCCCCGCGCTCCCCAAGCCATGGCAACGGCCCGCCCCACCGATCATCATCGGCGGTCGCGGGAAACGTCGAACTCCTGCACTCGCCGCCGCACATGCACGCGAATTCAACGTTCCGTTCGCTGATCCCACTGATTGGAAATCGGTCTGCATCCCCGTGGTCGAAGCCTGCGAGGCGAGGGAACGGGACCCAGAAGCATTGGTCTGGTCGGCGGCTCAGACGCTTGTGATCGGCACGACTGAATCGGAGTTCTCCCGCCGGGCCGACGCGATCGGTCGCGAGACCACCGAACTCCGGCAGAACTGCCTGGCAGGTCTGGTCGGCGAGGTCCTCGAGCGCCTCGCCGAATACGAGGAAGCCGGTTGCACTCGGATGTACTACCAGGTCCTCGATGTCAAAGACCTCGAGCAACTGTCGACGCTCGCCGAGGCTCTCGAGCTCAGCTGACCATCACCGAATACAATGTCGACATGGCCGATGTTCGACCCGCCAGCACTGATGGACCCGCAGGCTCGGGTTCTCCGCGCATACCCGAGTGGCTGAAGGGCGGACTCGGCGTCATCGTCCTGACACTTGCCGCAATGTGGATCATCGAGCTCGTCGACTCGATCGTGCTCGATGACCGCCTGGAGCAAAACGGGATTCGACCTCGCTCCGTCGATGGACTCGATGGGATCGTTTGGGCGCCGTTCCTCCACGGTGGACCGACCCATGTCTTGTCGAACACGATCCCCTTCGCTGTGCTCAGTGCCCTGGCGCTGACCGGGGGGCTCCGTCGATACCTCAAAGCGAGTGCTCTGATCATCACGATCGGGGGCGCGCTCGTCTGGGCGTTCGCGATTGGCTCGAACGAGAACCACATCGGAGCGAGCGGTTGGGTCTTTGGGCTCTTCGGTTTCTTGTTGGCCGCCGCATGGTTCGAGAAACGCCCGCTCTCGATCGCCGTAGCTGTCATCGCGCTCTTTGTGTATGGCGGCACGATCTTGTTCGGCTTTGTGCCACGACCGGGGCTGTCGTGGGAAGGGCATCTGTTCGGCTTCGTCGCAGGACTGATCGCTGCGCGAATCATCAGTAGGAAACCTCGGGCATCTCCGCTGGGCACAGATCCAGCGGAGTAGATTTGACGTTGCATGCCCGGACCTCGCGAAACGATCCTCATTCGAATCAGCGGTCCCGATCAGACAGGCATCACCAGTGCGGCGATGGCAATCTTGGCGTCGGCTGAAGCGTCGATCCAAGACGTCGAACAGATCGTCGTCCGCGGCCGTCTGACGCTCGAACTCGTCGTCGAGGTGCCCTCGGGCAAAGATGTCCTGAAGGATTTGCTCTTGATGGGGTGGGAGCGCAAGCTCGACGTCGACTTCGAAGTCGTGGACTCTGCCCCACAACCGACTCTGCCTACGCTTGTCGTCTCGGTGATCGGAGCCGACCTCGGTCCGGCCGACCTCGTGTCGGTCACCGCAGCCATCGCGAAAGCCAACGGAAACATCGAGCGCATTCAACGGCTCGCCAAGACACCGGTCTGGTGCTACGAGTTCGAGGTACACGGCGGCGATGCCGACGGGATGAGGGCTGAGCTCCTCGATACCGCATCGGAGAACCCTCGCTTCGATGTCGCCGTACAACGAATGGGGCTATCGCGGCGAGCGCAACGTCTCATCGTGCTCGATGTCGATTCCACGCTCATCCAGAACGAGATGATCGACCTGCTGGCTGACCAGGCCGGCGTCGGCGATGCGTGTGCCGAGATCACCGCTCGAGCCATGGCGGGAGCGCTCGATTTCGAAGAAAGCCTCCGCAGTCGCGTGGCACTCCTTGCCGGACAACCAGAAGAGATCATCGACCTCGCCTTCGAGCACCTCGAGCTCACGTATGGCGCCGACACGTTCATTCGAACCTTGAAACGACTCGGATACAAGGTCGCCATCGTCAGCGGTGGATTCACGTCCTTCACCGACCGACTCAAGGAATCACTCGATATCGACCACGCGTATGCGAACACACTCGAGCGCAAACGAGGGGTGCTTACAGGTGAACTCACCGGTCCGATCGTGGACCGCGCGGCCAAGGCCGCCCTGCTCCAACGAATCGCAGACGAAGAAGGCATCGCACTCGAACAGGTAGTCGCGGTCGGCGACGGCGCAAACGATCTCGACATGCTTGCGATGGCGGGCCTTGGTGTGGCCTTCCGCGCGAAACAAGTCGTCCGCGAAGCAGCTGATACGACCCTCAGCACGCCGCATCTCGATGCGGTGCTCTTCATGCTCGGTGTTCGTCGCGAAGAACTCGTCGCAGACCAGCTCGCCTCAGACGACTGACGCAACCAGCCCCGATAATGGCTTGTACTTTTTGTACAAGTCCCGATGTCCAGATCGCTGGCGGGGCACTCCCGCCTAGTCTGATCCGATGCCACGTGTACTCGTCACTGAAAAGCTCGCCGAAACAGGCCTCGACCTGCTCCGCTCGGCAGGGCACGAGGTCGACGTACAACTCGACCTGGACGAAGAGGGGCTGATCGCCGCAGTTCCTGGCGCACACGCGCTCATCATCCGATCAGCGACGAACGTGACGCGAGACGTGCTCGAGGCTGCTGACTCTCTTCGGATCGTCGGACGAGCCGGAGTTGGCCTGGACAATGTCGACACCGTTACTGCGACGCGACTCGGTGTGATCGTCGCGAACGCCCCAACCTCGAACTCGGTGTCCGCAGCCGAACACACGATGGCATTGCTGCTCAGTGTGGCGCGGAATGTGCCGCAGGCACACAAGGCTCTTGTCGAAGGACGCTGGGAGCGCTCACGTTGGGGAGGCGTCGAACTGCTCGATAAGACCCTCGGCATCGTCGGCCTTGGAAATATCGGTGGTCTCGTTGCGCACCGGGCACGTGCATTCGGGATGCGTCTCGTTGGTCACGATCCCTTCGTGAGCCCAGAACGCGCCGCAGAGCTCGGCGTCGAATTGATGACCCTTGATGAACTCGTCCCTCAAAGCGACTTCCTCACCTTGCACCTCGCGCGGACACCCGAGACGGTCGGCCTCATCGGGGCCGAGCGGTTGAAACTGGCCAAGCCAAACTTGCGGCTGATCAACGTGGCGAGGGGTGGCATCGTCGATGAAGCAGCACTTGCCGAAGCGATCACGAATGGCACGATCGGAGGAGCAGCGCTCGACGTCTTCGATTCCGAGCCGATGACGACCTCACCGCTGTTCGAACTCGAACGCGTAGTCGTGACTCCTCACCTGGGTGCAAGCACTTCAGAAGCGCAAGATCGGGCTGGTTTGACGATCGCGGATCAGGTTCGCCTGGCCTTGGCCGATGACTTCGTGCCGTTCGCGGTGAACGTTTCCGCCGGTGGTGTGTCCGAACTCGTCCGACCGTTTCTTCCCCTCGCAGAGCAGCTGGGTGTGCAGTTCGCCCGGCTGGTGGGCGGGCGCCCGGGTTCGGTCGACATCGTGTTCGCAGGCGAGATCGGTGGCGTCGACTGCCAAATGGCAGTGCTCGCGGTCACCAAGGGGCTGCTCTCAGAACTCTCCGATGTCCCGGTCAGCTACGTGAATGCCGAGCGACTCGCCCGTGAGTATGACGTGAAGATTCAGTTCCGTACGAGCACGAAGACACCATCTGGACTCGTCAATGGAATCAGGCTCGATGGAGACGGCCATTCGATCGCGGGAACACTCGCACTCCTGTCGGGAGATGCACGCATCGTCGCGATCGACGACATCATCGTAGATCTGGCGCCAAGTGACTACATGTTGCTCGTGATCAACGATGACACCCCAGGCATGATCGGCACAGTCGGTACGATCTTCGGCGACGCACAGATCAACATCGACGACATGCACCTTGCCCGGGCGTCGTCTGGACACGCCCTCATGGCGATCTCGACCTCGGTGCCAATTCCCGACCATGTCATTCGTTTGCTCGAAGCGCTCGACACGATCGTCTCGGTCAAGTCACTTGGCGTGAGGGGCTGATCGACTAGATCCGCTCGAGTTCGCCTCCGTCAAAGATCGGAGCCATGTCGAACGCCTCGATGTCTGCTCGGATCGCCGCTGGGTCAGCAGCCTGCACCGATGCACCCTCGAGGATCGCTGTCGCTGACTCGATCATCGCCGACATCAGCCTCGCATCACTCGATGTGTTCAGGAACAGCTGCTCGTTCGAGAGCACAACTCGCATGGCTCGTTCGATCGCGCCGCGGTCTCGCAGCGGTTGATACCAGCTGCGTTGTTCGTCGACGTCTGCGCGCCCGTCGTCAGGCCAACGACGACGTGCGATCGACTTGATCGTTTGCACGGCGACCTTACGACCAGCACACACCTCGAGGAGCTCGTCGACGTCGCTGCGATACGCGGGGTTGTCGAGCATGGTCGTGTTGTAGGGCAGCAATACCGAGTCGTACTCGAAGGCGGCAAGGCTTCGTAGGTGCATACCGGCGATTCGGACACCGTGCCCCGTGACGCCAATGTGGTTCACCAAACCTTCGTCTCTCGCTGTAATCATCGCCTCCAGCGCACCGCTGGGGGCATGGGCCTGTTCCCACTCGTCGGGCTCGACGAGGTTGTGCAGCTGCACGAGGTTGACTCGATCGACGCCCAATCGGTCGAGCGAATCTTCGAGCTCGGCCCGTGCTTCTGGTCCGGTACGTTTGTCGGTCTTCGTGGCGAGAAAGACCCGAGATCGATTGCGGACGCCATCGGTCGTGCGTGCCAGCCACGGTGCGAGCATGAGTTCGCTGTCGCCGTACGAGCGGGCGGTGTCGATGTGGTTCACACCGGCTTGCACCACAGAATCCAGCAGCCCCTCGCACCACTCCTGTCCCCACTCCGACGTCCAGAGGGCAGCGCCCCCGAAGATCACTCGGCTGCTGTCATGTCCTGTACGTCCGAAGGCTTTTCGAGTCAGCATTTGGCCAACGTAGCCCACCTCACGAACGAATTCAGCGAGCCGTCGTCGGGTCGTGCCATCCCCGAGATGCTCGAAGTCGAACTGCCAGCTGAGCCGATCCCGCGCTGGACTCGCGAATCGCCGAGTCTCGTTCGAACGCGCCAGATGACTCAACCATGAACGAGCACTACGCCCCAACGCGCCGGGTAACGTCGAACGGTGATCGACCAGATGGGCTACAAGAACGTGGTCGCGATCGTCTACATGTCGGCGCTGTTCATGCAGATCATGGATTCGACGATCATCAACGTTGCACTACCCACCCTGGCCGATGACTTCAACGTCGAAGCCACTGCAATGGACTGGACGGTCATCTCCTTCACGCTTGCGCTTGCCGTGATGACACCTGCGGCGGGTTGGTTCGGCGATCGATATGGACTTCGCACGACCTTCCTCTTCTGCCTCGGAGGATTCGTTGCCTCATCGATCCTGTGCGGTGCCGCGCAATCACTCAATCAGCTGGTGCTGGCCCGTGCTGTGCAAGGTGCATTCGCCGGAATGATGGCCCCGATCGGCGCAGCGCTCCTGTTCGGAGCGTTTCCACTGTCCGAGCGTGCGGACGCGTCCCGAAAGGTGATCACGGTTGTGGTGGTGGCTCCTGCACTCGGACCCATCGTCGGCGGACTGATCCTGCAATACACGAGCTGGCGTTGGATCTTCTTCGTGAACGTACCGATCGGGATCGTCGCGCTCGTGCTCGCTGCGAGGTGGCTACGCCACGACGAACCGAATGGTGCCGGCGCATTCGACTACCGAGGGTTCGCGCTCTCGGCAAGCGGACTCGGACTTCTCGTGTACGGCCTCTCGAGGGGCGGTGAACTGGGGTGGACTTCGACCCAGATCTTGGGAAGTCTCGCCGCTTCCGTTGTGCTCTTGTCGCTGCTCGTGATCGTCGAGCTCGCATCTGACGCACCACTCCTGCAACTTCGACTGCTTCAAGATCGACTGTTCTCGTCCATCAACGCGCTGGCAATCCCGGTGTACGGCGGCTTCATCGCACTTCTGTACCTCCTCCCCCTGTTGCTCCAGAAGGAGGCAGGGTTCACCCCTCTCCAGGTCGGATTGGCTGTTGCGAGCCAGCCCATCGGCGTGCTGGTGATGACGCAACTCACCGGCAAGGTGCTCTACAAGGCAGTCGGACCCCGACGACTGATTGCGACTGGATCACTCATCGCTCTAGGTACTGGTCTCATCGCATCGACGTTCGATACGACGACGAGCTTGGGTACGGTCGCCGCAGTGATGCTCTTTCGTGGGCTTGCGATGGGTCTGCTCTTCGTTCCGATCCAGTCTGCGCTCTACGCTCGGATCGAGCAGCGCGATCTCGCACGTGCGACTGCCATCTTCTCCACCACGCGTCAGATCGCACCTTCGATCGGGGTCGCGATCGGCTCATCGGTGTTGGCCACGGGGTTCGCACGAGATGTGGACAGTGCATCCAATCGAGTCGACAGCTACCAGCGCGCGATCTTCGTCACCTCACTCCTGTTCATCGTTGGGGCGGTCTTGGCGCTCCGAATCCACGACGAAGACGCTGCGGCCACGATGGCTCGCTGAACGGACCATTCAAGGCTGTCAACCGGAGCCCTGCAACAGATTGTCCGACGGATTCACCTGGCCGGAGCGACGGAATCGCATTGCACCGTCAGCGATCGGCCTGCGGAGAAGACTTCGTCGATCGTGCCGATAGTGCTGGTGATTGAGCCACGGTTCTCGCTCTCCCTGTTTCGGAAGCCCCGGAGCCGCCCGGGTGATGTACCCCGAGGAGAATTCATCGACGAAGGGACGTTCCCGCATGTTCACGTCTTCATTCCGAAGCGTCGGCACGCACGTGTCCGCTCCCATCGATTGCATGGCGGTCAGCAGGCGGCAGGTGTATCGACTCACCATGTCGGACCGGAGCGTCCACGACGCATAGAGGTAGCCGAATGTGGAGACGAGGTTCGGAACACCCGAATAGCCAACGCCTCGATAGGTGAACGTCCGGGAGAAGTCGACGACCGAGCCGTCGACCACCACCGTGATTCCACCCAGTGTCACCAATTCGAGCCCGGTCGCGGTCACGATGATGTCCGCCTCGACGTGTTCACCAGATTCGAGCCGGACCCCCGAGGAGCTGAAGCGATCGATCCCACTGGTGACCACCGAGGCTGCGCCCGAATTGATCACGTCGAACAGATCCCCATTGGGGAGCACGCACAGGCGTTGGTCCCATGGGTCATAGGACGGTGTGAAGTGTTCGCGAGCGATCTCTTCTCCCACCGCCTCGCGGACACGGTCCACGAGCTCCGATCTCACTCGATCAGGGTGCGAGCGAGTCGTTCGGTACATCGCCTGGTCGCGAAGGATGTTCTTCCACCGAGTCAGCCGATATGCAGCGTCATCTGGAAGCAGTCGGCGCAAACGTTTCTCCAAAGGATCCTCATCTGGCATCGACACGACGTAGGTCGGAGAACGCTGGATCATCGTCACGTGTTCCGCTGTCCGAGCCATGGCAGGAACAAGCGTCATCGCTGTTGCGCCCGAACCGATCACGGCGACCGACTTGCCCGTGTGGTCGAGGTTGGAGGGCCAATCCTGAGGATGCACGATGCGCCCCTCGAAGTCTTCGCGCCCCTCGAACTCGGGCGTGTGTCCCATCTCGTAGCTGTAGTACCCGGCGCAGACGTACAGAAAGCGACACTGCTGCGTCCGAACCTCCTTCTTCCCCCCGACGGACAGAGCCAGTGTCCACAACGCCGTCTCCGATGACCATTCCGCTCGCGTGACCATGTGCTCGTAGCGGATGAGCCGATCGATATCGAACTCGACGACAGTCTCTCGCAGATAGTCGAGAATCGACGGGCCATCGGCAATCGATTTCTTGTGCCTCCACGGCTTGAATGCGTATCCGAGCGTGTGCATGTCGCTATCTGATCGAATGCCGGGATACCTGAACAGGTCCCATGTGCCACCGAGCTCGCTTCGTCCTTCGAAGACGATGAGCGAATGATCAGGACAGCTCTTCGAGAGATGCACGGCGGCACCAATACCTGACAACCCGGCGCCGATGATGGCCACATCGACGACATCTCGCGCACCGGACATCGCGCAATGGTAGGCAATGGTCTGGTGATCAGCGCAGACCTCGGGTTCGATCCCTCATTCGCGTTCTGTCCTCGTCACTCGGGACCGACGCGACGTGATCACTTCCTGACCTACTCGCCTGCCACGTCGTGTGGAAGTGATCCACGTGCGGCCCGCAAGTAGGCATACGGTGTCTCTGCTCGAAGATTCGAAACACGGGAGGTGTAGACGTCGGCATACCTCTCGACTTGGCGCGCGAAGAGGCTCTTGTCGTTTCCGGCCCGCATCAGCGGCCCCCAAATGGGGTTCCCGACCTCGCCTGCCTTTCTCGCAAGCGGGCTGATCTTTTCATCGAGTCGGGCCGCTGCAGCGGTCACCTTGCTCAGCTCGGCCGATGCGTCGGGGCCGCCTTGCCCCATCTGTTTGCGCAATCGCAGCCGAGCCTGCTGTCGATCGATCCTCACCTTCTCAGCCATCAGGGCTTCGAGCTGTCGTTGGTTCTCTGCGAAATCGATGACGTCGCGGATCTCCGTTTCAAGCTCTCGAGCGATCAACGCCGTCCTCCAGCTCAGGACGTCCTTGGTGACATGCACATCGCCGAACAGGTGGTCGCCGACATACAGCGGCTGACCCCCATCGAGCTCGAGACTGTCCTCGACCAGCCGGGCGTTGCCTCCGAAGTACACGTGTCCTTGTTCGAGAGGTCCATAGTGCGGCAACAACAGAGATTCTTCCTCGTCGACCACCCGATAGATCGGGTTCGTCTCGGTGAAGAAGCTCGGCTTGTTGGCCGAGACGATGACCACGTCGAAGAGGCTTCGCCAGGTGTCGCCCCCCTCGATGAACCGATCGAAGCAGTACGGCATCATTTCTCGCGTGTACGCCCAATCGGAGTTGGTGATCAACACGAGCTTCTTTCCAGCCGCTCGTTGCTCCTGGAGGGTTGCAGCCATGTCGGGATCGAGATCGACGAACCGTGGTTTGTCGGCGACGATCGCCGCCTTCAATGCACCGCCTTGATGGGCTACGGCGAGCGCCTCATCGATCACCCGGTACACATCGGTGTAGCTACGGATCCCTGGGAGGTGGTGATCATCGAACACCGCGACGAGTTGGCAGAACAGACTCGCTCGGGAGAGCTCGAACAACGTGTTCATGAACACGAAACGCGGCGACGACAGCTCCACGATCGTTCGGCTGTACGCGTCTCGCTGTTGCTCGAAGCTGAGAATCTGATTGCCGTGTTGGGACCTGACGACATACCCGAAGCGCGTCGCCTTCAGCAGGTTGCCCAGCTCGAGATCGAACGCGAGCCCGACCGTGTACTGGGTGGGATCGAACGTGAAGTCACCTACAGGAAGCCCCCGGGCCACGAGGGCCTTCAGCGAATGCTCGAAGACCCCGCCTTCCCACTCCGCTTCGTCATAGTGAATCAGTGTGTAGTCCATGTCGTAGCCAACGACAGGCACTCCACGGAGGTTCAGCGTGCGATTCGCGAAGACGCCCCGCTCAGCCGAAGTGTTTCTCGCGTCGGCGCCATCACCATCGATTTCGCCTGGTTCATTCATGCAGGAAGGTTCGCACAGGTCACGGCGCGATGTGGTGAGGCTCGGTGAGTGCCCGGGCGCTCGGCGATGCCACCCCACTGGCACGGAAGCTCGCCACGGTCGCCTGCTCGAGATGTTCGATGTGAAGGATGGCCTCGAGCGGCTCGGGCTGCGCCGCAGCCTCGATCTCATTGGCGCGCAAGCGATCCAGTTCGTGATCGTGCAGGCGAACCACATCGAGCACGTCTCTCTTGGCTGCGCGGACGATCCGGATCGTTGGATGTGCGACCACTATCGTCGTAGATGTCACGAGCCAGGTGTTGTCCTGCAGGAGCGTCATCGCAACCGAGCCCATGCTGTTGACTTGGACGACCCGCCCATCCTTGTGCCGACGCATCACGGCGATCGGTCTGGTGAGCGTCCGGCCATCGGTGGTCGCAACAACAACCGTGCCGACCACCGAGAAGCCCGCTGTCGACAGCACTTGCACCGCTGCACAGCTGCGACGACCGAGGGGTCGCAGAGTTGGTCGAAGGATCCAAGGCCCACCGACGGCAAGGTCGAGGAATCGGCGACGCAGAACCTGAACGAGCGCATAGCTCAGTGCGAACGATACGAGCAGTGTTGCGATCAGCCGAAGCAATGGCGGGCCGACGATCGCTCCCATTGCGAACCCGACCGGTAACAGGTTGAAGACCGACGCGACCAAGACGATCATCCTGTGACGCTCTGCGATGGAGCGCTCATATTTTCCGACTGGTTGAGGTGCAGGGAACTCCACGGCTCGGTATCGACGGTGCCGTGATCCTCCTTGAGCTACCTGTGGTGTGACTTCACCTGGACGATGATCCGTTGCAGCTGACTCGAGCCCACCCTGGATCGGCGAAGATGCCTACATCATTCGGCACCCAGCCCGACAACCAGATCTTCACCGACTCCCCCAGAGACCCCGTGTACAACGCCATGGCGTTCTCATACATCGGACACAACGTCTCGGCCTCTTCGCGCACGTCTGTTCGAACGAGGAATTCGATCTCATACCCCTGGCCAGCGGCAGCCGATATCGGGAGGTTCCCGACGTTACGCGCAGGCTCGAACTCCCGTAGCCGCCCTGTCAGTAGCTCCACTCGGTCCACCAGGGTGTCGGGGAGATCCGACTCCGTAGTGCCAGTCGGTAGCGCAAGGCCGAGATCGACCTTCGTTTGTTCAGATGATTGATCAACCAGAGCCAGACTCTCGGGTTCGCTGGGTTGGCGATCAGCAACGGACGTGGTCGTCGAGCCTGTTTCGGCCGACTGCCCGCCACCTGAACACCCAACGAGGAATACCGCCAGGCTGAAACCGACCACGAGTCGACGCGCACACATGCGTTTCCCGTCGGCGGCTCGTCCTACAAGGTGAGCATCGCTCCCGGATCAGAGCAGTTCCGGTCGACGGCCGGACCATGGAGCTGCACGTTCGAGCTGGCCGGCGAGCCCGAGGAGACGATCCTCTCGTCCATAGGGTCCAATGAATTGCACACCGCACGGCATCCCGTCGCTGTGGATGTGAAGCGGCACGGACATGGCGGGAAGGCCGCTCACGTTCGCGAGTTGTGTGAACGGTGTCCGCGCCAGGTTCTGCTCCACCATGTCATCGATGAGACCCGTCTTGAGCACCGCGCGCCATGCTCGCAACTTGAGCGCAGCTGCAATCTGCTGTCGATCTCTCGGTGACGGTGCCAGCTCACCAATGGCAGCCGCTGGCAATGCTGTTGTCGGCGTCAGGTAGAGATCAACTTCTTCGAAGAAGCGACCCATCTGCCTTCCTGTCTTGCCCCAGAACTTGAGTGCTTGTGCGAATTCACCGGCCGATATCGTGCGTCCGATTGCGGCGAGCGCAAGCGTTTGGAGTTCGGCATCGCCGCTGCCGGCCCGTCTCCCTACGATCTGCTCGACATCGGCCATCGTCGCAGCAACATCGCCGAAATACATCGTCATGTATGCGCTGGCGAGCGCCTGTCCGTCAACCGGGGCGTCACGCTCGATGATCTCGTGCCCGAGCGACTCCAGGAGCTCTCCAGCCTCTACCGCTGCGGCACGATTCTCCGGATCGACCTCAGTGCCGATCGGAGACGTCGTGCTGAGTGCAATTCGCAGCGGCTCGGGATCTCGTGCTGCAACATCGAGGTACGGCATCGGGACCATCGGAGCGGCATAGGGAGCACCGATGTCGATGCCATGCAACGCATCGAGCATCGCTGCGGTATCTCGCACTGACCAGGAGACCACCAACGGTTGCGCCGCCCCGAACCAGGCTTCGGCAACGTCTGGCCCGAGCGGCATCCGCCCGCGGCTTGGTTTCAACCCGAACAACCCACAGTAGGACGCTGGAATACGGATCGACCCTCCTCCGTCGCCAGCGGCAGCCACAGGGACGAAGCCAGCAGCGACCGCAGCTGCGGACCCACCACTCGATCCACCTGGCGTCTGGTCGAGATTCCACGGATTTCTCGACGGACCGAAGAGCTCGGGCTCGGTGATCGCCTTGAGTCCGAACTCTGGCGTATTGCTCTTACCGACGATCGAGACGCCAGTCGCCTTGAACCGTTCGACCAACACGTTGTCATGAGGAGCCGGGATGGTGTTGAAGACCCGGTTACCCCGGCTGGTCGGCACACCTTTGTAGTCGCAGTTCAGGTCTTTCAGGAGAAATGGCACACCGGCGAATGGACCCTCAGGAAGATGACCCACGCGGCTTCGAGCCTCATTGAACATTCGTTGCACGACAGAATTCACTGTCGGATCGAGACGCTCGATACGCCCGATCGATGCCTCGAGAAGTTCGGCTGCCGTCACATCACCAGCCCGAACGAGTTCGGCCAGCCCAAAGCCATCGACGGTCGTCAGGAGTCTCTCAATGTCGCCCATGACAAACATTCGACTCGTTGTTCGAGGCGATGTCGAGTCGATCTACGATCGGGCAATGACGACCACCAAAGATGTTCTGGCGATGCTCAGCGAACTCGTCACCCTCACCGCCCTTGCCGAGGGGAGCAAGCAGTCGTTCAAGGTCAGGGCGTACGAGAATGCCGGGCTTGGATTGGAGTCCGACGGGCGCGACATCACCACGTTGTCACTCACCGAACTCGTGGCGATAGACGGCGTGGGCAAGGCGACAGCGAGCAAAGTGCTCGAACTCGTCGAGACCGGCAAGGTCGAGAAGCTCGAAACACTTCGAGCCGAATTCCCGCCAGAGTTCGTCGAACTCAGTCGGATCCCGGGCCTCGGCCCGAAAACCCTCATGCTTGTTCGCTCGCAGCTCGGGATCGAGAACGTCGAACAGCTCCGACAGGCCATCTCCGACGAGCAACTCCGGCATCTACCAGGGCTCGGCGCCACCAGTGAAGCCAAAATCAGCAAGGCCATCGAGCGACTCGGGATGACCGGCAAGGACCGTCGGACCCCGATTGCCGACGCTCTGCCCCTTGCGGAACGACTGGTCGATGACCTGCGCACTCTCCCCGAAACCGTCGACGCACAATTCTGCGGAAGCGTGCGCCGGATGTCCGAAACGATCGGCGACATCGACATCACGGTCTCGTCCGATGATCCGGCCGCGGTGATGGCGTTCGTCGTCGGACACAACGAGGTCTCCGAACTCGTTGTGAGCGGAGCCACCAAGACGTCTTTCCTCACCGCCCAAGGGTTGCAGGTCGATGTACGCGTCGTGGCGCCAGACCAGTTCGGCGCGGCCACGCTGTACTTCACGGGATCGAAGACGCACAACATCGCGCTGCGACAACGTGCCATCGACAAACAGATGTTGCTCAACGAGTACGGGCTCATGGATGCGAGCAATGAAGACATCGAGCCTGCTCACCGGCCCGTGATCGCGAGCCGAACGGAGACAGAGATCTACGCCGCTCTCGACATGGAGTTCGTTCCAGCGCCGATGCGTGAGTCAACCGGCGAGGTGGAGGCTGCCGGAGGTAGTGGTCTTCCTCGACTCGTACAACGCAGCGACATCAAAGGCGATCTGCATTACCACACCGACCGATCCGGAGATGGCCGCTCAACGGTCGCCGAAATGGCCGCCGTAGCAGCCGCGCAAGGATACGAATACCTGGCGATCACCGACCATGGTGTCGACCTGGCGATCAACGGCTCGACCGCTGAGGAGATGCTCGAGCACCGCGAGCGAATCGCAGAGGTCGCCCTCGACCACGCCGACATGACCATCTTGTGGGGCTGTGAGCTCAACATCGGCCCCGATGGTGGACTCGACTACGACGACGACTTCCGGGCACTCTTCGACTACACCGTTGCGTCCGTACACTCCCATTTCGACCAGACGGTGGCGAAGCAAACCGATCGATTGGTGGCGGCGATCGCCGATCCGACCGTCAACTCGATCGGACACCTCACCGGCCGTTACATCGGCCGACGGCCCGGGATCGAGATCGACTACGACGCGGTGATCGACGCGCTCGTCGAGTTCGACGTTGCCCTCGAGATCAATGGGGCTCTGCAGCGTCTCGATGCCGCGTCAGATGTTGTCCGCAAGGCCGTGAACAAGGAGGTCAAGTTGGTCATCAACACCGACAGCCACCACACCTCAGAACTCGGCCGCATGGAATATGGCGTACTCACCGCGCAGCGAGGCTGGGCTCCACGAGACCTCGTGATCAACACCTGGGACCGAGACTCGTTTCTGACGTGGAGCCAACAACGAGCACAGTGATCAGCACCGTGAGTGCAGCGTCGGGGGCGTCGTGTCGATGACGTAGAGCGATGGCGGCACACTACCTTTGGACCATGACTCGTCCAACAAGCGCACACAGCCCAGATATCGCAGCGTCATCTCTGGGCGCCTTCTCGATCAGTCTTCCCGTCGAAGATCTGCCTACTTCAAAGGCTTTCTACGAAAGGCTCGGTTTCACAGCGACAGGCGGTGACGACGAGTCGTGGACAATCCTCATGAATGGACCGGTCATCATCGGCCTGTTTCAAGGAATGTTCGACAAACCGATGCTGACGTTCAATCCCGGATGGGCCAACGACACCTCCGAACTCGATGCGTTCACCGACGTTCGGGTGATCAAGGACCAATTGGTCGCCGCTGGAGTCACAGTCGAGTCCGACACAACAGGAGATTCGGAGAACGGCCCCGCATCGTTCGCCGTATTCGATCCCGACGGCAACCCGATCCTGATCGACCAGCACCGCTGACACCTCAGAGAAGAACGACGACCTTGCCCTTGGCGCGCCGTTCCATCAGTTGTCTGATGGCGGTAGGAGCCTCATCGAGCGAATAGCGATCCGTGATGAACGGCTTGATTGCGCCATCGGCATACATGGCAAACAGCTCGCTGATGTTCTCCGCATGCTGTTTTGGCTGCATCATCGTGAACGCCCCCCAGAAGACCCCCACGACATCGCAGGATTTGAGCAGTGTGAGGTTCAACGGGAGTTTCGGAATCCCAGCAGGGAATCCGACGACGAGAAATCGTCCTTCCCAATTGAGCGCTCGAACCGACGGTTCCGTGTAGTCGCCACCCACCGCGTCATATACGACGTCGACGCCTCCCCCTGTCGCTTCTTTGATCTGATTGGACAACGCTTTCTGCTGATCACGGTCGAGGGGTTGGCGCGGATAGACAATTCCCGCATCCGCGCCTTGATCGAGGCAGAGATCGACCTTGTCCTGTGAGGAACATCCAGCGATCACCCTCAGGCCCATGGCCTTCCCGAGCTGCACGGCAGCCAGACCAACGCCGCCTGCTGCTCCCAGCACGAAGAGTGATTCCCCAGCTGTCACGTTCGCCCGATTCTTGAGAGCGTGATGGCTTGTTCCGTACGTGAGAAGAAACGACGCTGCTTCGTCGAACGGCATCTCGTCGGGTATGGGCTGGCACGCCGAGGCGTCCAACGCGATGCGTTCCACCATTGCGCCGTGCCCGGGAGCCGCGAGCACGCGGTCGCCCACAGAAAATCCATGGACGTCATCTCCCACCTCGCTGATGACACCGGCCAGCTCACATCCTGGAGAGAAGGGACGAGGCGGTTTCACCTGGTAGAGGTCCTGAATGATCAAGACGTCGGGAAAGTTGACGCTCACGGCCTTGACGTCGACCACGACCTGCCCGGGTCCCGCCGTGGGGTCGGCGATCTCCTCGATCGTCAGGGTGTCGGGTCCACCCGGGTCAGTGGAGAGAATGGCGCGCATGTGGTTCCTCGATGCCTTGTGAGCTGATATCGCCAAGGTAGGTCAGCGGACCCCCGTTGCACAGCCCAGCGAGTAGGACCTATAGCGTGTTCCAGGCCGGTGAATCACCATCGCCGCCAACAGCGCGATACTGAAGACATGTCATCAGCCGACCTCACCCAGCACATCCGCCGCTCGGTCATCGGCAACGACGAGGTCGTCGACGGACCGTTCGGACCTCGACCGGTCGTCTACGCCGACTACACGGCATCGGGCAGGGCGCTGACCTTCGTCGAGGACTACATCCGAAACGCCGTTCTTCCGCTGTATGCAAACACCCACACCGAGTCCTCGGGTACCGGCCTCCAGACCACCCGTTTCCGCGAAGAGGCTCGCTCGATCATCGCTGACTGTCTCGGTGCAGGAGAAGAACACGCCGTGCTGTTCTGCGGAAGCGGATCGACCGCCGCGATCGCGAAACTTGTTGGTGTGATGGGGTTGCGGGTGCCCTCGAATCTCGAAGATCGGTACCACCTGACCGACGCCATTCCCGCCAACGAGCGACCGGTCATATTCATCGGGCCATACGAACACCACAGCAACGAACTGCCCTGGCGGGAGTCCATCGCCGACGTGGTGACGATCGACGAGGATGCCGACGGCCACCTCGACATCGATCAGCTCCGTTCGCAACTCGAGCAATACGACGACCGGCGACTGAAGATCGGCTCGTTCTCCGCTGCGTCGAATGTGACCGGCATCATCACCGACACCCGAGCGGTTTCGACGGTCCTCCACGAGCACGACGCACTCGCGTTCTGGGACTTCGCAGCCGCGGCCCCCTACATCGAAATGGACATGGGCTCATCCCAGAGCTCCGACGACTACTACGACGCGGTGTTCATCTCCCCACACAAACTGATCGGCGGCCCAGGCACGCCAGGCGTATTGGTGGCTCGTCGTTCGTTGTTCACCAATCGGGTCCCAGATGTACCCGGCGGCGGAACGGTGGCCTACGTCAATCCTGCCGAACACGACTACCTGCCCGACATCGAACACCGAGAGGAGGGCGGCACACCCGACATCGTGGGTGCCATCCGAGCGGGTTTGGTCTTTCAGCTCAAAGACGCCGTGGGCGCCCCGCGGATTCGTGAGTTGGAGGAAAGCTGGGTGCGACGAGCGATCGCAACGTGGGAGCAGAATCCTCGACTCTATGTACTGGGCGATCATCAGGCCGACCGGCTGTCAATCGTGTCATTCGTCGTCCGACATGGCGAAAACGGATTCCTACATCACAACTATGTGGTTGCGCTTCTCAACGATCTGTTCGGCATCCAATCGCGGGGTGGGTGTTCGTGTGCGGGTCCATACGGCCATCGACTCCTCGGGATCAACCTGCAGCAATCGCACGAGTTCGAGCGCGAAATCAACCGAGGATGCGAAGGCATCAAACCTGGCTGGGTTCGCCTCAACTTCAACTACTTCATCGACGAAGAGACCTTCGATTACCTTGTCGAGGCCGTGAACTTCGTGGCAGATCACGGCGCGGCCCTTCTCCCCCACTACAGCTTCGATCCGCAGAGCGGCTTGTGGCGTCACCGCCAGCAGCGCGAGGCCGTGATGAGCCTGTTCGACATCTCCTATGACGATGGGCTGCACTACGAGGATCGACGCCGACGACTGGGTTCGGTGCCCCTCCAGACGTTCCTGGATGAAGCCGTAGCCATCGTGAATCGCCAGGCGACCGACGGCGACGATCCGCTCGGACCCCCGACCACCACCGACGATTTCGAGCATCTTCGCTGGTTTCCCTACCCGTCAGAATGTCCGACATGACGACATCGACGAATGCGCTCATTCGAAGGCCGTCGACCGCAGACCTTCCCGAAATCCTCGAAGTCCTCGAACGAGATGGCGGCGTGATCATCGATGGCATGTTTTCGCCCGAAGTGATCGACGCCGTGCGAGCCGCTGCGATCGATCGGGCCGAATCGGTCACGCCCGGCAGCGCGACACAAGGAATGGGTGAAGCTGGTGCCGCCTTCGTTGGCGCCAACACGGTTCGATTCTCGAGTCTCGGGCGGCTGACCCCGGCGTTCTTCACCATGCTCGACAATCCGCTGTTCAAGGCGATCGCCGATGCTGTTCTCCTTCCGTCTTGTGGCTCGTACTGGGTCAACACGGGTCAGGTGATGTTCATCGGACCGGGCGAACCCGCCCAGGCGTTGCACCGCGACGCCAACAACTGGTGGGAGTACATGAAGGCCACATGGCCCAACTCTCCGGAGGTGACCATCAGCGCGATGATCGGACTCGATGAGGTGACCGAGGAGCTCGGCGCAACGCGGGTCGTGCCAGGGAGCCACCGATGGGAAACCCTCGAGCGATTCGATCAGGCCGACTCGGTGCCAGCAGAGCTCGGCCCTGGTGATGCCCTCGTCTACTCCGGCAAGGTCCTCCACGGTGGCGGCGCCAACACGACAGACCGCTGGCGGCGAGCGATGCACCTCAGCTTCGTCGCCGGGTGGCTGACTCCCGAGGAGGCCTCACCCCTCGACTACACCTCTGGAGAACTCGCTGAACAGTCGACCCGCGTGCAACAGCTCCTCGGTCATCGCTCGTATTCTGCTCTGCCGCATCCCGGCGGTGGACTCTGGCTGAAGGACGTGCGCGCGATCGAAGATCAGCCTGACTGAGCAACCGTGCAATCAGCGCTCGAGTAGCGATACCCAGCCCGGTGAGACATCGCCCGGCACGGCTGGGAAATCAACGGAGCGCCCGTTCAGCGTGTTGAGAGCCACGATCCTTCCCCCGTCCGGATCGAGCAGCCAGAGTCCGTCGGGCGTCCATGTTGATGTCGCCCAGTTGATGCCGGGATTTGCCACCTCCCGCGCGTGGCCAGTTTCGAGGGTGATGATTCGCAGCATGCCATCGTCTTTGAAGAACACGGCCCGTGTTCCTGCTGCATTCAGCCGGACGAGGCGCTCCCCGCCGAACGGTTCGACGACGAAACGCAGGATTCGCGAGTTGTGTGCGTTTCCGAAGTACACATCGCACCGATCGACGTCGCCGCACTCGGTCCACAACACCCCAGATGGTGACGCTTCGATGAGCCGCCCTTCGGCGTAGAGCGACTCCTCGCCAGTGGTCAGATCCACCCACACGAGGCGGCCTTCGGATGCTTCGACGAGTACTCGACCCGCCGAGCTCGTCGCGATGTCAGCCACTGCGACACCCTCGAGCTCGGCGGCGAGCGGTCGACCGCCCGCGTCGAGGATGACAACTGCAGACGATGTACGCCCGTTCGGCCGCGTGAAGAGAAACGCCTCCCCGCCCCGTGCTGGATGTGGTTGATAGGAGCCACACCCAAGGAGGTCGTCACCAAGCGTAAAAGTGGCGAGATCGACTTCCCGCCACCCGCCACACCCGGTCTGCACGAAGAGCCGGCCGGCCATTGTGACGAATCGACCTGTGCGAATCGGCGTTCGAGTGAGCTCTCCCGTATCGAGATCGAGCACCACGATTCGACCGTCGAAGTCGGTCGAGACTGCCACTGCTCCCACCTTGAGTCCGAGCACGGGAGCGTCAAGCCGAGCGGTCGTACCGACTCGGGCTGTGCGCTGTCCGAGCTGGCTGGTCGGCGGCTCGTCGTGCCGTGCGTCGGGTTGCGACTCGGGTGACGCTGTGTCTCTGGAGATAGTGCGGCCAGCGAGCACCACGACGATGGCGAGGCAGACAAGACCAAGTGCGCCAAGGATCGGGCGCCACGACCCCGGCGACGCAGGTGGTGCCTCCACCTCGATTGGCCCGCGCTCCTCCCACTCCGGAGTCACGATCTGTGCTTCATCTGAATCCGAAGCCATGTTCCATCTTCGCGCTCGTACAGGCCCCGTACACTACGAACATCAGCGAGCGAGATACTCCGACCGTCATCGTCGCCCGCACGGCGCGCCCAGGGCACGAGCGCGAGTTCGAGCGGTGGTTGCGGCGGCTCACCGCGACCGCGGCACGCGAGCCGGGACATCTCGGAAGCGACCTTCAAC
The DNA here is from genome assembly GCA_905479685.1 of uncultured Acidimicrobiales bacterium. Lineage (GTDB taxonomy): Bacteria > Actinomycetota > Acidimicrobiia > Acidimicrobiales > SHLQ01 > SHLQ01. The sequence goes on along the minus strand of CAJQNJ010000151.1, from coordinate 3,017 downwards.
CGCCAGGACCACAACACCCCAACGAATGGGTGATCGTCTATCAGTTCGCTGACCAATCGCTGCTCGATGCATGGATCGAGTCGCCCGTCAGGGCCGAGTTGCTACGTGAGGGTGAGCCACTGACCAGTGGCGATGCAAGGGTGCAACGCCTCGCCATGGGCACCGGCGATGACCCCGTCACGGCGGTTGCCTCGTTCCGCATTCTTCGGGGCCATGAAGCTGCGTTCGAACGGAGCTACGAGGAACTGCTCGAGTTGATCGAGACCTTCGATGGGTTCCTTCGAGCGCAGATGTTTCCTCCCGTGGACGGAGTACAAGACGAGACGGTGATCGTGTTCTCGTTCCAGTCTCGTGAGCAGCTCGATGCATGGCTCGACTCTGACGGCCGAGGTGAGCTGATCACGCGCCTCGACGAACATCTCGATGGCGAGAGACAAGTCAACGTGGTTGGTGGCTTCGGTGGCTGGTTCAGTATGGGGCGGTCGCCGGTCAAGACGTGGAAGCAGGCCACAGTCGTGCTGCTGGCCCTCTACCCCACCGTGCTCGCCCTCAATGCGCTACTCGGTTGGCTCGTCCCTGACGTGCCGTATCTTCTCGTCGTCCTGATCGGAAATGTCATTGGCGTGGCTCTGTTGAGCTGGGTTCTGATGCCCCGTCTCACGAGATATCTCGATCGCTGGCTACAGCGCTGACCAGGGACGCGCCATCTACGTCGGCGGGTCGAACGTGGGATGGAAGGTGAACGCCGTCTGGGTCGGTCCGTGCTCCCCGAGATGATCGATTCGTTCCTTCGCCTCGTCAAGCGACGGCGTGTGGCCCGCTGGGATCCACCACATGGTGAGCACTGGCAGGTCATCCATGGGAGCGAACCATTCGCGTCGACGCCGGAGAAAGCTTGCGTGGTCGGACTTGAAGACGTACCCCTTCAACGAGTCGAGTGACGCCCAGACGCTCATGTTCGGCAAGATGAGCTCATCGTCGAACGCACGGATCGCCGTTGCGTTACCCGAGTCGTCCTTCAGCCGCCACACGAATCCCGGCGTGGCTTCAGCCATCGCATTGATTACATCGAGGTTGTTCATGAACTCAGCCACTCGCGGATCATCGACCGGGTGTTTGAGCCTGCCTATGTTGATTTGAGCGAGATGCCAGTTGGCCATTGAGTCAATCTCCTGTGGTTCTCGGATCTGGTTGGTGAGATTCCATCGATGGCCCAACGGAGATCTCGATGTGCGCCTGCACTCGACCTAGTGCGCTAGGCCAGACTGCCCCTTCAGATGTCCGATGGGAGAGTCGTAGAAGACTGCATGGGCTATTCGACACTCGGTAAGATCGCCATTGTTGCGTGCAGTTGTGTATTGGCGACCGCCTGTGGAGAAGGCGGCCAGCAAACTGCGGGTGACGCAGGGGGCTTGATCGGCTGGGATGGGAAGCCCGTGTCGACCGAGACGGCGACACCGTCCACGACACCCAACACCGCGACCTCGCCGGCAAAAATGCTCCGTTCGCCACGTCCAGTCTCCCTTCCATTCGTCGATGAGGACGCCATTGCAGCGAGCGAAGCCGTTGCATCACCCGACCTTCCTCGAACAACCGAGGCGGGCATCCGCATCGAGGCCACATCTGAGTTGTTCGATTTCGGCGACGGTGATCAAGACGCCATCTTGTTCAACGCAAGCAGCAGCTCGGGCATTGTTGGTTTGTACCTCGACCCAGAGAGTCTTGTGGCCGACGGAGATGTCACCGATGCGATTGCCTGGGCGTCGAGCGGTGGAGCTGTGATGATCATCTTCGAGGTCGGCCCCACGGTGAGTCTGCTCTCACTCGAATCGGTGGACGGCCATGTCGACCAGGTCAACGCAACGTCAGAACAGATTGCGATCTTGGCGGTTCCTGGCGATGGAACGAACGGAGTGGTCGCCACAGCCTTCGACCAGGCCGGCTCGGTTGTTGCGACCTGCGCCCCCGAGGGCGACTTCGGATTCATCAGCTGCGCTCCACCCGGCTGACCGTTCGGTATTGTCGCTGTTGAACGTACGGGTTGACATGCTCGCGCCAACCTATTACTTTCCATATTAGTTAATTAACTCTTATGGAAAGTAATAGGAGTACGGAGAGTACAGGAGCGACAACCGTTGGCACGTGTAGCCGAGACACTGGACGATGATCGCCTCGATGCAACGTTCGCAGCACTGGCCAACTCGACCAGGCGTGCGATCCTGGCTCACTTGGCCGAAGGAGAGGCAAGCGTCAACGACATCGCGGCGCCGTTCGATCTCACCCTTCCAGCGATTTCCAAACACATCAAAGTGCTGGAACACGCGGGCCTGATCACCAGAGGCAAGCGGGCCCAGTATCGCCCATGCGCGCTCGATGCCGAACCTCTCCACACCGTGTCGGACTGGGCAGAACAATACCGCCACATCTGGGAGCACCGCTTCGACCGACTCGACGACTACGTTCGCACGCTCCAACAGAACCGCTCCGCACACACAGAATCAAGACACAAAGGACAACAAGAACATGACTGAAACCAAAGACGTACAGATCGAACGAACCTTCGAAGCGCCACTCGACCTCATCTGGTCGATGTGGACCGAAGCCGATCACTTTGCCAACTGGTACGGCCCGATGGGAGCCACGATTCCCAAGGCTGAGATGGACGTACAGGTTGGCGGCAGCCGGCACATCGCAATGGCCATGGAGACCCCCAACGGACCGATGCAGATGTATTTCGTCGGCGAATACCGCGAGATCGACCCGAAAACCCGCCTCGTCTACACCGAGGGTATGGCCGATGAGGATGGCAACCCATTGCGCGCGGAGCAGATGGGCATGCCGGCAGGTACCCCAATGGAAACATCGGTGATCGTTGAGCTCGAGGATCTCGGTGGCAGCACCAAGATGGTCATGACACATGTCGGCGTGCCTGCCGACTCCCCCGGTGGTCAAGGGTGGAACATGGCAATCGAAAAGATGGAGACACGCGTCGCCTCGCTCGTTTGAGCACAGATCTG
>CAJQNJ010000150.1 GCA_905479685.1 uncultured Acidimicrobiales bacterium | reverse complement strand
CCGGGCCGGTGTTCTGCGCAGCCCCGTCGCGCGGCTCGATGGTCCGGGGAGGATCGTTGTCGATGTCAGCGGAGTACGAACGGTCGACAAATCGAGCCAGCACGTCGAGCGTGCCACCCGGTTTTCGCTCCGAGCCACCGTCCCACAGGGCGATCACCACATGGGAGTCACGCGCGAGGAAGCGCCCAAGATTCAGATAGGGAGCGGCGTCGTCATCTCCAAGGCCAGGTGCGCTGCTGGCCACGACACCGACAGGCTGCGTCTGATCCGATAGGAGCTCATCGAGACCGTCACGACCTGCTGGCGATAGTTCGTTGCGGTATTCCGCGAGTGGCTTGGGCAGCACGGCCCTCACCGCGAGGCCGAGCTCTTCGGCGACTGCGACCGCGAGTTGATCGGCACCGTCGGCCATGCCCGTCGTTACCTCGATCGTGGCCGGCCCAACACGTTCGCGAAGTGTCACAAGCACCTCGGCAAGTGTCCGACGAACCTGCTCGAGACCGCTGGGATCGAGATCTCGATGCCCTGTGATCGCGACGCGGAGTTTGGGAAGTGGTTCGTTGGTCATCTCTTTGGCGGAGCGGTCTCGGTCAGGCTCAGCCTGACGCCTGCAACGCCTCTTCGTGTACCGCCCGCACCGTTTCGATGATCCGAGCGGTGATCAGGTAGGGGTCGCCGTCCGCTGCCGGTCGGCGATCTTCGAGGTAGCCCTTCCAGCCATTGCTTCGAGTGTGGATCGGGATACGAATCGAGGCACCACGATCGCTCGCCCCGTAACTGAAGCGATCGATCGAAGCTGTCTCGTGAGCGCCGGTGAGGCGACGTTCGTTCCCAGCGCCGTAGACCGCGAGGTGGTCGTCGTGGAACCTGCCGAAGCCACCGCACAGCGCCTCGATGTATGCACGCCCTCCGACGTCGCGCAGGTGATCGAACGAGAAGTTGGTGTGCATTCCTGAACCGTTCCAGTCTCCCTGGATCGGATGGGGATCGAGGTTGAAGACCATGTCGGATCGCTCGGCGATGAGGCTCATCAGGAACCGAGAGACGACGAGGTCGTCGCACGCCCGCTTGGGTCCCTTGCCGAAGCATTGGTACTCCCACTGCCCGAGCATCACCTCGGCATTGATGCCCGTGACACCCAAACCGGCCTCGCGGCACACGCGCCAGTGATCCTCGACAACGTCGCGCCCGGCGATGTTGTGCGCACCGACCGCACAGTAGTAGGGCCCTTGCGGTTCGGGGAAGCCGCCCTTGGGAAAGCCGATCGGACGGTCATCGGTCGTCATGAGCACGTACTCTTGCTCGAACCCGAACCAGAACTCGTCGGCGTCGTCGGGCAACAACGCCCTGGTGTTGGATGGGTGGGGAGTTCCGTCTTCGTGCATGACCTCGCACAGCACGATGTGCGCATGGTCGTGCAACGGGTGGTCATAGATTCGGACAGGTTGCAGCACGCAGTCGGAGTCATGGCCTTCGGCTTGCTGGGTTGAACTGCCGTCGAATCCCCAAACCGGAACATCCTCCACATCAGCCGAGAAGTCCTCGGAAGGAACGATCTGAGCCTTGGTGCGGATGTTGGTTGTTGGTTGGTATCCATCGAGCCAGACGTAGTCAAGACGTGTATCCATGTTTCAGACCTCGTTTCGGGTTGCGCCCTCGGTCTCGAGTCGGAACGCGAGGAAGGCTGCTTGGCTTGCTGTAACGGACCGTAGCGCGATTGAGTGAGGCCGACGAACGCGACGAGACCCCGCAGTGGTTCAGGAGACTAGGTTGGATGACGTGGCACGAATTCTGATTGTGGAAGACAACGAGATGAACCGCGACATGCTCTCTCGTCGGCTGAAGAAGCGTGGGTACGACATCACCATGGCGGTCGACGGCGAGCAAGGGGTCGAGGCCGCTCGGCAGGAGCAACCTGATCTCGTGCTGCTCGACATGAGCTTGCCGGTGATGGACGGATGGACCGCGGCAGGGCACCTCAAGGGTGACGAGCGCACCGCGGGCATTCCGATCATTGCGTTGACTGCACACGCGCTGGCTGGTGATCGCGAGAAAACGATCGAGGCCGGCTGTGACGACTACGACACGAAGCCCGTCGACATCAATCGATTGGTGTCGAAGATCGAAGCACTGCTCAGTCCGGAAGCGTGAGTGTCGGACCAACCCGCGATCGATGAGCAGGGCGCAGCAGAAGACCAGCGCGGTCGCTCTGCTGGAACGAGCGCCGCCGGCAAGGGCACCGGGGTTCGTTCGCTGCGGGTCAGGTTGACCGTTCTGCTGGTGTCGGTATCGCTCGTTGCTGCCGGCGTGACCACGCTGCTCGCGTACGTGGGCGGGTCGAAATCACTCGAGGACGCCGCGTTCGACCAGCTCACGGCGGTGCGTGAAGCGAGAGCCGATCACGTCGAGGACTACTTCGGTCAGATCCGGCAGCAGGTGGAGCGATTCTCCGAGGACCTCATGGTGGTCGACGCCATGAGCAACTTGAAAGCAGGCTTCTTCGCGACCGAACCAGCCGTTGGCGAGGATCGACAGCAGATCGACGCGGAACTGCGGACGTTCTACGACGTCGA
>CAJQNJ010000149.1 GCA_905479685.1 uncultured Acidimicrobiales bacterium | reverse complement strand
GAAGACCTTGATCCAGTTCTCGTCGGGAACTCCGTCCGGCTTGTCTGCAGCGAAGTGGATGTCGACCGACCCGTCGGCGTTCGTCGCCGGTGCCGGATCGGACTGGCTGCTGATGCTCGGATACGGCTGGCTCTGCATCTCACATCGGGTCCAGGGGTCGTAGACCGTGACCGCCCAGAACAGTGCAACGGGCACTCCTGGGGGCATCGTCACCTTGTAGGCCTTGGTGCCGTCGAAGTAGTTGCCGTCGGCATCCTTGTAGGTCGTCTGGTACCGAGAACCCTTGCCCTCCGGCATTTGCCCCCGCCATGGCGGGGGTGATGCCGTCGGCGGTGAAGTGGAACACCGTTCGCGCCTCGAGTGCGATGTGGTCGTCGCGGTAGAACGTCGAGTTGTTGGTGACGTAGGGACTTTCCCACTTCCGGTTCGGGTAGACGGCCGCCTCGTCGTCGCGGCAGTCGAACGCGATGACACGGGACATGGCCACGCCCTGCTGGGCGGCCTTCTCCAAGATTTCCTGCATGCGAGCGTCAGGGTCGAACGGCTTGCCTTTCTCGATGCCGATCGACGCCAGCCGCCCCAGCAGTTCCCTGCCGAAGGCTCCAGCCGGTTCGTAGTCGATGATCTCTTTCATCCAGTGGAACGCACCGGCGTCCTCGGGCGGTAGTGAGTTCCAGGCGATGCCTGTGATGTTCTTCACGACAGGGTCGATAGGGCCGGCGCTCAGCGGGTAGACCTTCGCGTGCTGGCGGTAGAACTCGAGCGCCTTGTCGCCGTAGCCGACCACGTCGGCATTGGCGCGAACGAACGAGAAGTTGCAGTACGTGGCCGAACGCACTGCGAAGTACCCGTCCGGCACGTCGCCGTCGTAGTCCGGCGGCAAGAGCAGGTACTTGCCACCCTCGCCCCGATCCTGCCCGGTCGGGCCGATGTCGGCGACGAAGAGGAAGTTGTGATCGTCCAGCGGGCCCATGACGCCCGGTGGGACCTCGAAGACCATCGGGCCGTCCTTCTTCAGGTCGAACACGGCGAAGGCATAGAGACTCTCGGTGTTCCCGGTGAGGACCAGGGCGCTCGAGTCCAGGCGGTCCGCGGTCACGTTGATTTGTGAGCTGTCGCTCATGCCCAGGTCTCGAACCCAACCCGTCATCAGACCATGCGCCGACAGGGCCGGATACATGTCCAAGTAAAGCTGGGTGGCGCGCTGCAGATCGAGTTCGTCGTAGACCTGTTGAACGGTTTGCTGCGTCGGATACCCGTTCGGGAAGTCAAGCGTTCCGAATCGGGTCTCCATCGTCTGTGGTGCCGGAGTGAAGTTCTTGCCCACCTCAGACGCTGCGCTGGCCTCAAAGAAGTTGCTCATGTCTCTACCTTTCGTTTTGGGTTGCTGTTGGGAGCTCCGTGGTATCGCGGAACTCCCAACCGCTTCTGTTCGTTCTGGCCGAGACGGCGCCGGTTAGTTCACGAGTTCGATCTCGCTCGGACGCCAGCTCTGGTCGAGCCACGACTCCAGTGGCCCGTACATACGCAGCGCCACGAACCATCCCTTGCCGGGGATCGTCTGCAGCCAGTTGTTTTCCTGGCCTGCCGGCGGTGTAGCCGAGAAGTAGACATCGATCGAACCGTCGGGGTTGGTGTTCATGCCTTCCTTGTAGCTGTCCAGGGTCGGGAACTGCTGGTCGGTCTGGAGCTGGCAGCGGGTCTGCGTGTCGTACATCGTCAAGGCCCAGAAATCCTTCACCGGGATGTCCGCCGGCAGATGCAGCCGGTACGTCTTCGAGCCATCGAGCGGCTTGCCCTGCGCGTCCACCATCCCCATCGTGTAGTCCGACCCCTTGCCGGGGGCCTTGCTCGCCATCGCGGGCGAGACGCAGATGTAGCCGAAGTGATAGAACACCCGACCGTCGAGGACCCGTACGCCATTCTCCATGTACGTGGTGGAGCCGCCGATGATCGGCTGACACCAACCGCTGTCCTTGCCGTAGGTGTAGAGCCCCGGGTGGCGCGGGAAGTAGCTGATCGCGCGAGCTGCAGCGTTGCCGATCGCGGCAGCGTCGACGAGGATCTCCTTCATTCGCGTGTCCGTAGGGAACGGCTTGTCCTTCTCGATGCCGATGGCGGCCAGCCGCCCGCCGATCTCCGCACCGAGGAACCCGGCCGGCTCTTCTTGCAGGACCGCATGCACGTTCTCGAAGAACGTGACGTCGTTGGGGAGCACCGTTTCGATCTCCTCGCCCGTCCCGTTGACGAACTCCATCGCCGGCTGACTCGCCACCGCCGCGAGCGGGTACACCTTGAGGTTGTCACGAATGTTGGCTGAAGCGGCCTCGATCCCCTTGTCGAGATACCCGCGCATGAACAGCCACGCGCCGTAGGTGTTCGACTGCACAACGAAGTAGCCATCCGGCACGTCGCCGTCGTATCCGGGGGGCAACACCAGGAATTTGCCGCCCTTGCCCTGATCCGGTCCAGCCATGCCCAGATCGGTCATGTAGAGAAAGGCCGCGTCGTCGAGAATGCCCAGCATCCCGGGCGGCAGCTCGATGACCGTCGGCCCATCGGTCTTCATGTCGAGCCACCCCATCGCGTACATCGTCGAGGTGTTCGCTGTCAGCCACAGGGCCTTGGAGTCCAGCAAGTTGTCATAGATGACGATCTTGTTGCTGGAGTCGAGGCCGAAGTCCCGTTGACCCTCCCGGATCGAGTACATCGACATGGCCGGGATGCAGTCCAGGAACGACTCGACCGCGCGCGCACGATCGAGATAGTCGTAGACGTTGGCGACGGTTGCCTCGTCCGGAACACCGTCGGTGTAGGCGAGC
>CAJQNJ010000148.1 GCA_905479685.1 uncultured Acidimicrobiales bacterium | reverse complement strand
CTTGCGGCACCCGCCTGTCGTGCGTCCAGAGTAAATTTGGTAGGCCGCCCGGGACTCGAACCCGGCACCTTGGGATTAAAAGTCCCCTGCTCTAACCCGATGAGCTAGCGGCCCGGTACGGCTAAAAATCTACAGGGAACTCAGCTGAGTGCGCCTCAGCATCGAATTACCACCATTTCGAGCCTGGCACGCCCTTGAATGGGCCCACCACCTTCGACGTGACCCAGCCGCCGTAGAACGAGCCCTCATTGGGCACCACGGCCTCACGATCAACAGCGCACTCGAGCTTCTGCGCATAGAACCCGAGATAGTCCTTGATCGCAGCGAAGGGGACACTCGGGTGCGTATAGGTCCATGCGACCTGTTCGATCCGCGTACCGGGAACAACCAGATCGAAATAGGACGCCTCACCCTTCCATTCGCAGAAGCTGTGTCCATCACCCTCGACCAGCATGTCGAAGGACACGTCGCCAGGGGGTATGTAGTAGGCGGGAGGCTGCGAAGTCTCGAGGACTCGAATGGCCCGACTCGATTCGGCGAGAGCCGTCCCTCGAAATGAGACGACCACATGTTCCGACGTCGGTTCAATTCGCGGAGGCCGCGGGTAGTCCCACACCGACTCTTGACCTGGCTGAGGCTCGATGCGCTCAGGATGCATGTCGATATCTTGGAACAGCGGTTGACGTGACGGCGGACTGAGCGTGGGGCAAAATATGGAACGCGATGACGAGAAGTTCCATGCATATGGTCAGCAGCTGTTGACCGGTGTCTCGAGTTCGATTCGTGGGTGGCTGAACACCACGATCTCCAACCGATTGGGCGAGGCGACGTTCGATCACGATCTGCAGCGCGAACTCGAACAAGTGTCGTGCGACGTGGAGCAGTCGATCACCACACTGGTGAACGCCGACGTCGACGAACCCCTCTCGGGTCCGCTCGAACGGATTCGTCGTGCAGTGGAACCATTGAACGATGCGCTCGACAAGCGTGGTGCACCACAACCCGCGCGTGATCCAGTCGAGGCAGCGATGCGACCAGCGGACCGATACGCGCTGGGCCGATGACGTTTCGTGACCTCGGTGACGACGTGCACGAGGCCGGTATCGCATGGGGTGCGGCAAAAGCCCACCTCCATCTGCAACGTCGCCGACGCCCAGACACGTCCTGAGCGCATTCGTCGGCTTGAATTGGGACGTGCCTCTCGAACGCGACGACCTGTTTGCTGCGACCGATCTCCAAGGGTCGGCGTTCACCCGCGCGTATTCCGATCTGCTCGACGCGTGGGTCATCGAGATCGCTTCAGACGCGGGTCTTCCCGACGGCGTCGCACTTGTCGCGGTCGGCGGATACGGACGTCAAGAGATGGCCCCGGCGAGTGATCTCGATATCATCCTCGTCCACACGAACAACGCCGCCTATGAAGATTTCGCAGAGCGGGTCTGGTACCCGATCTGGGACGCCGGTCTGAAGCTCGGACACCGTGTCGACACCGTTGACGGCCTGCTCAAGATCGCTCGGTCCGACCTCGACACGGCAACTGCATTGCTCTCGTCTCGCATCCTCGCTGGATCCAACGAACTCGCTCTCGAACTCGCCGTCGGCGCAGCGAAGCAATGGCGAGAGAACGCGGTCGACAACGCAGTGCGTCTGTCCGAGCGACTTGACGAAGAGCACGAACGAACTGGTGAGGTGGCGTTCGTTCTCAGCCCCGACCTGAAGGATGGACGGGGTGGCCTCCGAGATGTCCAATCACTGCATTGGGCCAGGGCTACAGGCGTACTGGCTGAGAACGGCAGTGACGACGGGTTGATGGAGGCGTACGAAACGATCCTTCGCGCTCGCGTTGCGCTCCATCGATTGACGGGACGCGCTGGTGATCGGCTCGTTCTCGACTATCAGGACGATGTTGCCGCCGCCCTTGGTTATTCGGATGCGGACCACATGATGGCGGACGTAGCCGCTGCCGCTCGATCGATCGCCTGGGTGAGTGATGCCGCCTGGTTCTGGGTGGAGAGATCGATCGAGCCCCATCGGAGGGCTTCCGACATCGAACGCCTCAGCGATGGGATCGTGATCGACGCAGGCCTCCTGACCTTGTCTGACGACGCGAACCTCGATGACGTCACGGTGATCTTTCGGGTCGGGCATGCGGCTGCGAGTCGACATGCGTTCATCGAACGAACGGTTCTAGATCGACTGGCAGCGGCGACACACACGGTTCCAGAACCCTGGACCGAGGAGATGCGTCATGGCTTCACCGACATCTTGCGACTGGGTCGGCCTGCCATCGCGGTGATCGAGGCGTTCGATCAAGTCGGGCTGATGTCGAAGATCATGCCCGAGTGGGAGCCGTGTCGAAGCCGCCCACAACGAAATGCGTATCACCGCTTCACGGTCGATCGTCACCTGCTCGAAGCCGCAGCCGAGGCCTCGGTCCTGTCCGAACGAGTGGACCGGCGCGATCTGCTCGTCCTCGGGGCGCTGTTGCACGACATCGGCAAGGGATACCCGGGTGACCACACCGATGTCGGCGTTGAACTGATCGAAAACATCGGTGCGCGTATGGGTTACGACGAACACGATCAGGGCATTCTCACCGCCATGTGTCGCCATCATTTGTTGTTGCCCGACGTCGCCACTCGCAGAGACCTCGATGACGACGGCACCATCAGTTTCGTCGCTGAGCAGGTCGAGACAGTCGAACTGCTCGATCTCTTGGGTTGTCTCACCGAAGCCGATTCGATCGCCACCGGACCATCGGCATGGAACGCGTCGAAGGCCGCGCTGCTCCGGACACTGTTGGAACGCGTCCGCTTCGTTCTCGAAGGTGGAGCACCTGCCGAAGTCGTGCGCGATCTTTTTCCTGGGCCCGAAGAACGCGAACTCATGCAATCTGATGGGTTCGCTGTTCGCATCGACTCAGCGACCATCACGGTTGTGCAGCGAAATCGGGCGGGAGCATTCAGTCGAGTGGCAGGAGTTCTCACATTGAACGGCCTCGACATCATCTCTGCCAGAGCACACACAGAAGGAGCGACCGCCCTCTCGCAGTTCGTGGTCCATCATGATCAGTTCGATCTCGGTCGCCTCGAACGCCAGCTTCGTGCAGGCGCCAATGGCGAACTCGCCCTCGAAGCGCGCGTCGGCGAGCGGCGACGCACCTACGCAAAGTCGTTGAAACGTTCCTCAGCAGATCCGATCGTTCCCTCCGTCACGGTCGACAATCGAACCTCCGAACATGGAACGGTCATCGAAGTGACCTGTCGTGACCAGATCGGACTCCTCTATCGAATCTCGCGTGCGCTGTCCGAAATGCGTATCGGGATCTCCACTGCTCTCATCCAGACCATGGGCGACACCGTTGTCGACACGTTCTACGTGAATTCCAACGGGACGAAGATCACCGACCCTGATCACCTCGCCGAAGTCCAACGCGCCGTTCTCGATGCCATTGAGAAGAAGTAACCTCGGACAGACATGACTTCATCTGAGTCAGTCACCGAACGAGAGCTCCTGCGCTGGTCGGAGATGCTGTCTGCCCTGGCGCGGACAGGGTTGGCGTTCACCGAGTCTCTCTATGAACAGGAGCGATTCGAGGAGATCTTGGCCGTGGCCGCCGAGATCCAGGTGGGTGCGTCGCTCCCGATCGATCCGAAGGATCTCGTCACCGAATGGACCAAGACAATCGGACATGGCGTTCCCGGGTACGTCACCCCCAAAGCCACAGTGGGCGCGATCGTCGGCAATGACGACGGCGAGATCTTGTTGATGCAACGGGCGGACTCGGGCGTCTGGCTCTACCCAACGGGATGGGCCGATGTTGGATACTCGCCTGCCGAAGTGGCGGTCAAGGAAGTCTGGGAGGAGACGGGTATCAAGACGGAGGTGGTCTCGCTCCTGGGCGTGTACGACGGCATGAGGTTGGGATTCACACGCATCCCGCTCTACAGCACCGTCTTTCACCTTCGTGCGATCGGAGGCGATCTCAAGCCGCACCCGCTGGAGTGCACGGACGTCGGCTTCTTCAGACAGGGCGCGCTTCCCGAGCCGATGTACGGTGCGGAACGCTGGTCACAGCGAGCCTTTGCTGCCATTCGAGGAGAGACGTTGCCCGTAGAGTTCGATGGCGTTCGTACGCCACCCTGGGAGGAACCATCACATGGCTGACCCGAGTTCACAGTTCGCAGATGCGTCGACCCGCGCCGAAGCGGTGAGTCGGCGGGGAGTGGGCCAATATCGTCGCACGTGGACCGCCGGGGACCCACGGGCCAACGTGTTGCTCCTGCATGGGATGGCCGAACACAGCGGCCGTTACGAACATGTGGGTTCGACCTTGGCTGCAGCCGGTTTCTCGGTGCGGGCCTACGACCATCACGGGTACGGCAGGAGTGGGGGAAAGCGCGGCCATGTCGATTCGTTCGATGTGTTCCTCGAAGACGTCGAGGACAACCTGGCTGACCTTCGCGCCGATGGCCGACCGGTCGTCTTGATGGGCCATTCGATGGGGGCGCTGGTCGCATTCAACTATGCGTTGAGTGGACGCCCCCTGCCCGATGTGTTGTTGTTGTCGGGCCCGCCACTCGATGCTTCAATCCCGACATGGCAGCGTGTTGTGACACCAATTCTTGGGCGTATCACTCCGAAGCTCTTTGTCGCCTCCGAGTTCGACGGCGAGCTACTCAGCACTGATCCCGATGTCGGAACCGTGTACATCGACGATCCACTTCGCGTCAAAGGTCAAACAGCGGGACTCGGGCTCGCATTGTTGAGCGGTATGAAGATGGCGAACGAGAAGCTCGATCGGCTCTCGATTCCCACGATGGTCGTCCATGGCGGAGACGACGCAATCGTTCCAGCGAAGTTCTCCGTCCCGATAGGTGAACACCCGATGGGCACGAGGGTCGAGCTACCTGGATTGAGACATGAAGTACTGAACGAACCGAACTGGGAAGAAACGATCCAGTCACTGATCACTTTTGTAGACGGGGCGATCGTCGAAATCGACTGATCGATCGTCGGGGCCGAAGTCGACGGAACTGATTCAGTCTTCGGGCGGCTGAGAGGGAAGGTCGCGCAGGAACTCTTCGACCTCGGTCATCAAGTCGTCGCTCGTCAAGAACTCGGACTCTTCGTCATACCGCTCTTCGAGTTCAGCCACGAACTCCATGGTGTCTTCGTCCTCGCTCACGAGCTCGGTGATCTGGCGTTCGTAAGCCACGGTGGCGATCTCGAGATCGGTCGTGTACACGGACACGTCGAGCATCGACGTCAGCCGTTCGACCAATGCAAGCGATGCCTTGGGTGATGTTGCGCCAGGGATGTAGGCAGGCACCGCAGCCCACAACGAAGCGACGGTGAACCCAGCATCTCTCGCCTGAGCGTGCAGCACACCGACGATGCCGGTCGGGCCTTCGTAGTTGGATGGTTCGAGTCCCAGCTTCAGTGCGGTCGCCTCGTCATAGGCGGTACCAAGAACCTGGACAGGCCGAGTGTGAGGAACGTCGGCGAGAAGTGCTCCAAGCGTCACGATCATCTCGGCTCCACAGGCACGAGCAGTATCGAGGATCTGTTCGCAAAAGGTCCGCCAGCGCATCTGCGGTTCGACGCCGAGCAAGATGATTGCGTCGAATGGGGCGTCAGCGAGCGTCGCTGCGTAGAAGCTCGTATTGGGCCAATGCAGCTCCCGCTCGAATCCATCGACGATCTCGACGGTTGGTCGCATCGCAGTGAAGTCGAAGAACTCTTCGGGATCGACATCGGCAAAGAGTTCGCCATTCCATCGATCGATCAGATGGTGCGTGGTCGTCGATGCAGCATCGCCAGCATCATTCCAACCCTCGAAGGCAACGATCATGACCGGTGATCGAAGCTCGGGTTGTTTCGAGTAGCGAATGTGTTCGGCGCCGCCTTTTGACCCTGTCACACCCAAAACGGTATCGGTCGTGTTTGGCGAACGCACCGCGCGGGAGCCCTACGATTGAGGCACGGCCTGCCGAAGGAGCACCATGATCACGATCTCAATCGTTGAAAACGTTGACGAGGACCTCGTCGCAGCATTCGAAAAACTCATTCCGCAGTTGTCGCGATCAAATCCCGCCCCGGACGCCGAAACGTTGCGCACGATCGTGGAAAGCGAGGCCTCGACGTTGTTGATCGCCCGAGATGAAGTCGGCGCGATCATGGGTTCGATGACCCTGGCCATGTTCCGAATCCCGACCGGGCTTCGTGCATGGATCGAAGACGTCGTTGTCGATGAGGATGCACGGGGACGTGGGGTTGGCCAACTCTTGAACGAACACGCACTTGACGTTGCCCGCGCGGCTGGTGCAACGACGGTCGATCTGACGAGTCGCCCCAGCCGCGAAGTGGCGAATCGGCTGTATCAACGCCTCGGGTTCGTCGCCCGCGACACGAACGTCTATCGCTTCACGCTCGACGAGAAGTAGTCCGCGTCACTCAGATGTGCTGATCCCTGGCGAGTCGGAGACCGCTGAACATCCATCGCGAATGTGTGGGGAAGAAGTTTCGGTAACTTCGGCGGATATGGCCGGCAGGTGTCGCGCAGCACCCACCGCGTAGCACGTATTGGTTCGACATGAACTTGCCGTTGTACTCGCCGACGGCTCCTTCGACCGGGTGGTATCCCGGATACGCCGCGTACGAACTCGACGTCCACTCCCACACGTCGCCGAACATCTGTCGAAGCGTGCTGTCAGAGGGCTCGCGTGTTCCCGAGGGGTGGAATTCGCTGCTATCGGCCATGTTGCCGGAGATGGCGACCGAATTGGAGGCATGTTCCCACTCGGACTCGGTCGGGAGACGCCCACCCGCCCAGCGGGCATACGCGTCTGCTTCGAAGTAGCTGACGTGACATACCGGTTCGTTCGGTTCGACCGGAACACATCCATGAAGGGTGTGCACGTGCCAGCCATTGCTGGTGGCTTCCCAATACAGCGGACACTCCCAATCGTTCTCGACGATCGTCGACCATCCTTCCGACAGCCAGTGCCGGGCCTCGTGGTAGCCATCATCGGCCATGAATTCGAGCCAGTCGCTGTTTGTGACCAGACGATCGGCAAGACGGAATGGCTCGAGGAAGGTCTTGTGGCGAGGTCCCTCGTTGTCGAAGTGGAAATCGCTGCCCGAGTGACCGACTTCGACCAGACCGCCTTCGAAGTCAACCCATCCCTGCTGCGGTGTGGCCTCAGCGGCAACGGTCTGACGGTCGTGATAGGCCGGGTGGGTCGGGTTCACCGACAACACATGTTTGATGTCCATCAGCAACAACTCCTGATGCTGCTGTTCGTGATGGAGCCCGAGACGTGCAAGCTCCTCCAGATCAGGTTTGTCGGCCATGACGGTGTCCATCAGTTGGTGCATGGCCTCATCGACATGTGCTCGATAGTTGGCGACTTCGGAAGCGCTCGGACGCGAGATCAGGCCTCGTTCGTGACGTGGGTGACGTGCACCGACCGCTTCGTAATAGGAGTTGAAGAGATACCGATAGTCGGGATCGAACTCGACGTATCCCGGGAGGTGGGGCACGAGGAGGAACGTCTCGAAGAACCACGTGATGTGCGCCCGATGCCATTTGGTCGGACTCACGTCGAGCATCGACTGGATCTGTTGATCCTCGGGCGACAACGGCGCGGCAAGCCGCTCGGTGTCGTCTCTGATCGATTGATAGTCGGCTAGTGCGACCGTGGTTCGTACTGGTGATGTCGACACGGGTCCCTTTCATAGGAAGTCGTGGGCATTGGCAATGACGTAACCACGAGTTTGCGATCGATCTTCCACAACTGCATTGCCCATTGGGAAAACTCACCCGAACAACCCCGAGATTGTCCACGCGGTACCCATTTGGCAGATCCAGTACCGTCGATTGCTATCGTCGGGGGATGTTGATCGACACCGGGCGAGATGTCGGGGAACTCGTGTCAGGCATGCTCGACGTGGTGTTGGGTGGGCTTCCGAGGGGCGAGCGATTCACCCGAATGGTCCGCTCATGAGTGTTGGCGTCGCGAAGGTCGCTGCGGATCTGGTCGCGGAACAAGATGCTCTCGATGCTG
>CAJQNJ010000147.1 GCA_905479685.1 uncultured Acidimicrobiales bacterium | reverse complement strand
ACAATCTTCACGCGCACAGCGCTTAGGAGCACCAGATGACGACCCCAGACTTCAAGGTCGCGGACCTTTCGCTTGCCGAGTTCGGTCGCAAGGAAATTCGCCTCGCCGAACACGAGATGCCCGGCCTCATGGCCCTACGGGCCGAATTCGCCGACACCCAACCACTCGCCGGCGCGCGGATTGTTGGCTCATTACACATGACCATCCAGACCGCAGTACTCATCGAGACGCTGACCGCACTCGGCGCCGACGTTCGCTGGGTGAGCTGCAACATCTTCTCCACCCAGGATCACGCTGCGGCTGCAGTCGCCTGCGGCCCGATGGGTAGGCCAGACGCTCCAGCAGGCATTCCCGTGTTCGCGTGGAAGAACGAGAGCCTCGAGGAGTACTGGTGGGCGACCGAGCAGTTGTTCCACTGGCCCGATGGTGGGGGTCCGAACCTGATCCTCGACGACGGTGGCGATGCCACGATGCTCGTCCACAAAGGCCTCGCGTTCGAAAAGGCCGGCTCGATTCCCGAGACCTCCGAAGACGCCTCTGAAGAAGAGGGCGTGTTCATGGAGCAGCTGCGCCAGATCGCTGCGCAAGATGCCGAGTTCTGGCACAAGATCGCGCCGGGCATCCGTGGAGTCTCCGAGGAGACCACAACCGGCGTGAACCGCCTCTCACAGATGCGCGATGCTGGTGAACTGCTGTTCCCGGCCATCAACGTCAACGACGCTGTCACCAAGTCGAAGTTCGACAACCTCTACGGCATCCGTCACTCACTGGTCGATGGCATCAACCGCGGCGTAGACGTCATGCTCGGCGGCAAGACCGCCGTTATCTGTGGGTACGGCGACGTCGGAAAGGGCGCCGCAGCGTCGCTCAAAGGGCAGGGCTGCAAGATCGTCGTAACCGAGGTCGACCCCATCTGTGCGCTTCAAGCATCGATGGAAGGCTTCGATGTCCTTCGCCTCGAAGACGTCATGGAAACAGCCGACATCTTCATCACGACAACCGGCAACAAGGACATCATTTCGGCTGATCACATGGAGCGGATGAAGCACCAGGCGATCGTGGGCAACGTCGGGCACTTCGACAACGAGATCGACATGGCCGGCCTCGAGAAGATGTCAGACGTGCAGCGCACGAACATCAAGCCGCAGGTCGACGAGTATGTGTTCCCCGATGGCCACTCCGTGCTCGTGCTTTCCGAAGGCCGCCTGCTCAACCTCGGCAATGCCACAGGTCACCCGAGTTTCGTGATGTCGTTCAGTTTCACTAACCAGGTGCTCGCGCAGATCGAGTTGCACGCCAACGCCGAGGCCTACGCCGACCCGAGTCCCCAGGTCATCACGCTGCCCAAGGCGCTCGATGAGAAGGTCGCCCGGCTGCATCTCGAGCACCTCGGCGTGCGTCTCACCGAGATGAGCCCGGAGCAAGCCAACTACATCGGTGTCCCCGTCGACGGCCCCTACAAGCCCGATCACTACCGATACTGACTTACTCAGCTTTCGCCGCTCCACTGCCCGGTGATGTGTGGGAGGTTGCTGCAATAGGGGAGAAGGACCCGGTTGTTTGTCAGAGGGTGTCTCTAGAGTCTCAGCATGTGGTTGTTCGAGGATTCGTGCGTCATTTGCGACGCCGCGGCCAATGGCATCTGTAGCTCGTGTGTCGACCAGTTGGTCACCGCTGAGCCGCCTCGCCTGCTCGACATCAGCAGTGTTACCGCCCTGTTCAGCTACGAGGGTGTGGGCGCCCAACTCCTCCAGGCGCTCAAGTTCAAGAACCGGCGCGCTGTCCTCGGCACGCTTGTCGATGCACTCTGCGAATCACTGCCCACCGATGTCGACGCAATCGTTGCCGTTCCGGGCCATCCCGTTCGGGTACGTGAGCGTGGGGTCGATCTCCCAGCGGTCATGGCACGGCGGATCTCGCGGCGTCTCGACATTCCGACGGCCGAACCGCTCCTTCGCATCGACGATGGTTCGCAGATGACCAGGGACCGTTCCGAGCGCCTTTCGATCGAGTTCCGGGCGGTGCGCTCGGCTCCTCATCGCATGCTGCTGGTGGACGATGTGGTCACCACAGGTGCTACCGCCGTTGCATGCGCCGATGCCCTGCGGCTTGCGGGAAGTGCATCGGTTTCGTTCGCAGCTCTGGCCGCCACGCCGGCCCCGAAATTCACGCATCAAGGCGCCGTGAGTTAGTGTCGATTTAAAGCAAGAGAAGTACAATACAGACACAACAGAAGATGAACCGGAGGTTACCCGTGCAGGTAAACATCAGCTCTCGTCGGACTGTGGTGAGCGATCGGTTGCAGGACCTCACTCGATCGAAGCTCAGCAGGCTCGAAAAGTATGTTCCTGGCTTGGAGCGGGCTGATGTTCATTTCTGCGAGGAGCAGAATCCTCGGATATCTGACAAGGAGATTTGCGAGGTCATCCTCGAAGGCCACGGCCACCATGTGCGAACCAAAGTCACCGCACCAGACCCGTACACGGCGATCGACCGCGCGGCGGAGAAGCTGGAGCATCAGCTCCACAAGCTCAAGACGAAGCTCCACCGCCACGAGAACAACGGGGAGATGTCGATTCGTCTCGATGACCCGCTGCCAATCACCGGCAACGACCCGATCATGGAAGACAATGTCTCCAAGATCGTGAAGATGAAGCAGTTCGTGATCGACCCGATGACCGCCGATGAAGCGGTGCTCCAAATGGAGCTGCTCGGCCACGACTTCTTCCTGTTCACCAATGCCGAGACCGACAAGTCCGCAGTCGTGTACTTGCGAGACGACGGCGACGTCGGTCTCATCGACGGCGCATAGGCGTCTACGCCGAGAGGTCTTGGTCAGTTCGCAACGCGGTCCAAGTCAGGATCGCGCAACCACGGGCGGCCGAAGCCTGAGAACCTCGCGAGAAACGGTGCGGTGACACGGCGGCTCAGCTTGACCCGGGTAGCGTGGTGCAGCTATGAGCATGTTCAAAAGCATCCTCCGCAGCGGTGAAGGCAAGAAGATCCGCGCGCTGGAGGCAATCGTCCCCGATATCAACGCGCTCGAGCCGGAGATCCAGGCCCTTTCCGATGAGGCACTGAAGGCGAAGACAAACGAATTTCGCACCAAGCTCGACAACGGAGCGTCCCTCGACGACCTCCTGGTCGAAGCGTTCGCCGTCGTGCGCGAGGCCTCGATTCGTACGACCGGCCTGCGTCACTACGACGTGCAGCTCATGGGCGGCCTGTCCTTGCACCTCGGCTGGGTGGCAGAGATGCGCACCGGTGAAGGCAAGACCTTGGTGTCGACCCTTCCCGTCTACCTGAACGGCCTCAGCGGAAAAGGCCTCCACGTCGTCACTGTCAACGACTACCTCGCCGGTCGCGACGCCGAGATGATGGGCAAGCTGCACAACTGGATGGGCCTCTCGGTCGGTCTGGTCATCCCCGGCAACCGAGATTCGACATTCAAACGCGAACAATACGCAGCAGACATCACCTACGGGACGAACAACGAGTTCGGCTTCGACTACCTGCGCGACAACATGGCGATGACCGCTGCCGCCCGAGTGCAGCGCGGCTACACCTATTGCATCGTCGACGAGATCGACTCGATCCTCATCGATGAGGCCCGTACGCCGCTGATCATTTCTGGACGCGTCGCCGACGCCGCGCAGATCTACTACCAGTTCGCCAGCATCGCCCGCTCCCTCCAGCGAGACGTCGACTACGACGTCGACGAAGAGAAGCGCATCGTTGCGCCAACCGAAGATGGCATCGCCGCGGTCGAAGGTGCGCTCGGTATCGACAATCTCTACGATCCCGCCTCGGCCAACGCCAACCTCGTCCACCAGCTCCTCGTCTCGCTGAAGGCCAAAGAGCTGTACAAACGAGACAAGGAATACCTCGTCGATGGCGGCGAAGTGAAGATCGTCGACGAGTTCACTGGCCGCGTGCTCGATGGACGCCGCTGGTCCGATGGCTTGCACCAGGCAGTCGAGGCCAAAGAGGGCGTCAAGATCAAGGAAGAGAACCAGACCCTCGCCACGATCACCCTGCAGAACTACTACCGCCAGTACGAAAAGCTCGCAGGTATGACCGGCACCGCCCAGACCGAAGCCGCCGAGCTCGCAGGTACCTACGGCCTCCAGGTGGTGCAGATTCCAACCAATGAGCCCGTCATTCGCGAAGACATGGCCGACCTCATCTTCAAGACCGAAGAGGGCAAGTTCAACGCGGTGGCCGACGACATCGAAGAGCGCACGGCCGAAGGCCAGCCAGTGCTCGTCGGTACCGTTTCGGTCGAAAAGTCCGAGAAGCTCAGCCGCATCCTCGAAAAGCGCGGCATCAAACACACCGTTCTCAACGCCAAACAGCACACACAAGAAGGCCACGTCGTCGCACAGGCAGGCCGACTCCACGGCGTCACCGTCGCAACGAACATGGCCGGTCGTGGCGTCGACATCCTTCTCGGCGGAAACCCCGAAGGCCTCGCCGAACGAGACGTCCGAGGCGAACAACTCGAGCCCGGAACCGAAGAGTACGACGCGCGCTACGCGGACCTGCTCGCCAAGTACACCGCACAATGTGAAGAAGAAGGCAAACGGGTTCGTGAGCTCGGTGGGCTGTATGTGCTCGGCACCGAGCGCCACGAGAGCCGCCGCATCGACAACCAGTTGCGTGGTCGCGCCGGACGCCAGGGTGACAGGGGCAAGAGCCGCTTCTACCTGTCGCTCGAAGACGACCTCATGCGCCTGTTCGCCACCGGGGCAATGAACTACGTGATGGACCGGGCGCTTCCCGAGGACGTGCCGATCGAGGCAAAGATGGTGAGCAAGGCCATCGAGCGGGCGCAGAACACCGTGGAAGCAAAGAACGCCGAAGTGCGCAAGAACGTCCTCAAATACGACGAGGTCATGAACGAGCAGCGCAAGGTCATCTACATGCGTCGCCGCCAGATCCTCGAAGGCGAAGACCTGCGTGACGAATCCGTCGAGGCGATCACCGAGGTCGTCGACCACCTGATCGAGACCCACGCCGCCGCCGAACATCCCGAGGAATGGGATGTCGATGCGCTCGACACCGAGATGCAGAGCTTCTGGCCCACCGAACTCGACGCCGACCGCCTCGCAGAAGAACCTTCGACCGGTGCCCTCTACGAAACCCTCGCCGCCGATGCGCTCGAGCGGTACGAGGAGCGGGAGTCGACCGTCGGTGCCGACACGATGCGACAAGTCGAACGTCAGATCATGCTTCGCCTGATCGATCAGCGCTGGCGGGAACACCTCTACGAGATGGATTACCTGCGCGAAGGTATCCACCTGCGGGCCATGGGTCAGAAAGACCCGGCGACCGAGTGGCAGCGCGAGGGCTACGAGATGTTCGGCCACATGATCAAAGCGATCGACTCCGAATACGTCCGCTACATCATGCACGTCGAGGTCAAAGAAAAAGAGCCAGCCGCCGATGCGGAGTCGGCCAAGTCGAACATCGTCGATGCGACCGCAGAAAAGGCACCGGCTGCAGGCTCTGTCAAAGCCGAGACAGCAGCGACCACAACCCAGTCGACATCGCCAGCAGACGCCAAGAAAGCCGAAGTGGCCCCACCGACACCCAAACTCAACACCGAGTTCGAAAACGTTGGACGTAATGCCCCGTGCCCATGCGGAAGCGGCAAGAAGTTCAAGCACTGTCACGGGCGCTGAAAGAACACATGCAGGATTACACCGACACTTTCACCGCGCTCCGAACGCGCATCGACGAGGCGGCTGGGTATTTGCGCATCGACGAACAACGCGCACGCCAACCCCAGCTCGAAGCCGAGGTATCGCGCCCCGACCTCTGGGATGACGCTGACGCGGCGCGGCAAGTGCAAACCGAACTCTCCTCGGTCAACGATGACATTGCACTCTTCGATCGGCTGACCGCCAGCCTCGAAGACGCCGAAACCCTCGTGGAGATGGCCAGTGAAGAAGCCGACGAATCGCTCCTCGGCGAGATCGAGACCACGATCAAAACCATGGGGTCAGACCTCGATGCGCTCGAGCTGCGGGCGCTGTTCACGGGCGAATTCGACGAGCGCGACGCCGTGTGTCAGATCAAGAGCGGCGAAGGTGGCACGGACGCCCAGGACTGGGCCGAGATGCTGCTTCGTATGTATCAGCGCTGGGCCGACGGTCGAGGCTTCGCCTACGAGCTGCTCTATGCATCCGACGGCACCGAGGCGGGAATCTCCTCGGCAGAGTTTCTCATCAAGGGCCGCCACGCCTACGGGCTCTTGAACGGTGAGCATGGCGTGCACCGGCTTGTTCGAATCTCACCATTCAACAACGAAGGAAAGCGTCAAACGGCCTTCGCTGCCATGCAGGTGACCCCATTCTTCGAAGCGATGGCCGACGAAGTCGACATCGACGAGAAGGACCTCCGCGTCGATACCTACCGGTCGTCGGGCGCCGGTGGTCAGCACGTCAACGTGACCGACTCGGCCGTTCGACTGACCCACATTCCGACCGGCACGGTTACGCAGTGCCAGAACGAACGCAGCCAGCACCAGAACAAGGACAGGGCCATGCAGATGATGGCCGCCAAGCTCCTCGAGCTCGAGCGGCGCAAGCGCGATGAAGAGATCGCCAAGATCACTGGCGTGCAGAGCAACGTGGGTTTCGGCTCCCAGATCCGGTCCTATGTCCTGCAGCCGTACCAAATGGTCAAGGACCTGCGTACCGAACACGAGACCGGCAACGTAGATTCTGTCCTAGGCGGCAACCTGGACCCATTCATGGAGTCCTACCTGCGCTGGAATCGCGCAGAAGGCGAGCCAAACGAATGATCAGACTCGAGCACGTCACCAAGGAATACAGCCCGGACAGCCCTGCGCTGATCGACGCCTCGGCCGAGATCGACAAGGGCGAGTTCGTCTTCCTCGTCGGAGCATCGGGCTCGGGCAAGTCCACGTTCATCCGACTCCTCAACCGTGAAGAGAAGCCGACGGTCGGCAAGGTCTACGTTGCGGGCAAGGACATCGTCGGGTTGTCGAGCTGGAAGGTGCCCTTCCTGCGTCGCAACATCGGCTGCATCTTCCAGGACTACCGACTGCTCCCCAAGCGCACCGTGGCCGAGAACGTCGCGTTTGCCCTCGAGGTCATCGGCCGACCGAAACACGTGAT
>CAJQNJ010000146.1 GCA_905479685.1 uncultured Acidimicrobiales bacterium | reverse complement strand
ATGAACCCGAACAACATGACCAACACCTCGGCGGTGTTCGAGGCCAAGAGGAAGTACACGACCTTTCGAAGATTCGCGAAGATCGCGCGTCCTTGAAAGACGGCCTCGACAATGGTCGCGAAGTTGTCGTCGGCGAGGACCATCGCCGACGACTCACGGGCAACGGCGGTCCCACTACCCATTGCGATGCCCACGTCGGCCGAACGTAGAGCAGGTGCGTCGTTCACTCCATCGCCCGTCATCGCAACGATTGCACCCTGCTGTTGCCACGCCTGCACGATGTTGACCTTGTCTGCTGGATCCACTCGCGCGAAGACCCGATAGTCCTCGATCGTTCGGCTCAGTTTCTCCAACGGGAGCTCTCGAAGCTCTGCGCCCCCCATCGTGTGGTGATCGTCGTCGATCACTCCGATCTGTCGTCCAACGGTGGTGGCGGTGACCTCGTGATCGCCGGTCACCATCACGACCTCGATCCCGGCCGCATGTGCACGCGCCACCGCATCGCCAGCTTCGGGACGAATATGGTCGCTCATGCCCACGACGGCGATGAGCGTGAGGTCGACTTCGACCTCCTCGAGGCGGTCGGGAACATCCTCGAGCGGACGATACGCAAGCGCAAGCGTTCGCAGACCGTCGCCTGCCATACGCGCTGCTGCATCGAAGGCAAGGTCTCGACGCGATTCCGTCAGAGGTCGAACGCCATCATGATCTTCGAAGCTGGTGCAGGACTCGATGATCAGCTCCGGGGCCCCCTTCATCAACAGTTCGTAGGAGCCACCTTCACTTCGATGCAACGTGGACATGGCTTTGCGAGCCGAGTCGAATGGGATCTCTTCCAGTCGAGGAAAGGCCCGGTGAAGCACTGGGGCTGAGACGAGGATCGGGTCGACAGATCTGATCAGTGCGATCTCGGTGGGATCCCCCTCGAATGCACCAGCGCCGCCCTCTCTTCTCCGGGCGTCGTTGCACAAGGCCGCCACACGGGCATATCGCTCCAGTCGACCATCGGCTCCGTCTTCGACATCGGTTACACGATGACCTGCGAACTCGAGTTCCTGAACCCGGATCTCGTTCTCGGTGAGGGTACCCGTCTTGTCGGTGCAGATCACGGTGACCGCGCCGAGGCCCTCAACAGCGGGAAGCCTTCGAATGATCGCGTTGTGGCGTGCCATCGTCGAGACCCCACGCGAGAGGGTCACGGTCACGACCGCCGACAGTCCTTCTGGTATTGCAGCCACGGCAAGCGCAACCGCCGTGAGAAACATCGTCTCTGCGGCAATGTTGCGGGTGACGCCCAGACCGAAGATGACGATGGCGATGCAAAGAGCGGCCAATGCGATGATCTTCCCGACGCGATCGAGTTCGACCTCGAGCGGAGTTGGTGGCTCCTCGGTGTCCAGAAGTTCTGCTACTTGACCAAATGCAGTGCGACTTCCGGTATCGGTAACGATCAGCCTCGCCCTTCCCGCCGTGACGATGGTGCCAGCGAACACCATGTTGCGGCGATCCGCAGTGCCCAACGAGTCGGACAAGACGTGGATGGTCTTGGTGATGGGCATCGATTCGCCGGTGAGCGCACTTTCGTCCGTCTCCAAATGGACAGCCTCGAAGAGGCGGCCATCGGTGGCGACGTGATCTCCTGCTTCGAGGACTACGACGTCTCCTGCCACGACCTCACGTGCCGCCACGCGCCGCTCGCGACCATCGCGGATGACAAGCGCCTCCGCTGCAGTCATGGACGCCAGCTGCGAAAGGGCACCCTCGGCGCGGCTCTCCTGCGTGAACCCCAACACTGCGTTGAGCACGACAATCGCGAGAATCACGCCGGTATCGACCCACTCGTTCAACAACACCCCGCTTATGAAGGCAGCGACGATGAGGACCCAGACCAATACGTTGTTGAACTGGGCGATCATCAACTCGAGGGCCGAAGGCCCACTTGACTCGGCCAATTCGTTCGGCCCGTCGCGCTCGAGTCGGAGACGAGCCTCGCGTTCGGTGAGGCCGGCGACCTCGTCGGTTCCGAGCACTTCGGCGACCACTTCGGTGCTCTGCGCGTACCAAGGCGTGGGCTCGTTCAACAAGAGATCGAGGTCCCGCGGTTGCGACTCGACATGTAAGCCTCCAGCATCGTTGGGCAACGGCGTCTACCGCACATACATCCAAGACCGCTCTCCGAGCACGGCCGTAGGGTCCGAGGTCCTTCCTGGATTCTCCGAGCGCCGCGCCGTGTGCTCTACGTCAACTAGGTTCGGCGTACATGTGAGCCACTCAGCGCCGCTGGAGAGGCTGCACCAAGGACGGTGAGCGCTGTCTGGAGACCGTCTCGAAGGAGCGCCAGATAGTTCGCGACTCCGTCGGCTCCTCCTTCTGCGAGGGCATACGCCACCGGTCGACCGATCGCTATCAGATCAGCCCCACAGGCCAAACCTTTGGCAACGTCTTCGGCCGTCGAGAACCCGCCATCAACGACGATCGGCAGCTGACCCCCGACTTCGGTGACAACGTTCTCGAGCGCATCCATCGTTCCGATTTGGCCGGCAAGCGCGCGTCCTCCGTGATTCGACACGTACACGGCGGCGACGCCGGCGTTGACGGCTCGTCGAGCGTCGGCTGCAGAGAGCACACCCTTCAACACGATCGGCAGCGGTGACGTTTCGACGGCCCACGTAATGTCGTCGAACGTGAGGGCTTGCTGAAAAGCCATCCGCTGTGCGCGTTCGGGCGGTGCATCGATCAGGTTGGGCAACGCCATCTGCCCGTGATGATCAAAACCGCTCCTCACATCGGCCCAGCGGGTTCCGTAGTCGGGCACATCGACCGTGATGACCACCGCAACGAAACCGGCCTCGTGTGCTCGTAGCAGCATGGACCGAACCCACTCCCGATCGCCCCACCAATAGAGCTGGAACAACGCAACCGCTCCAGGCACGATCGCCTGTTCGAGTATCGGAGCCGACGTCAATGCAATCGTGGTTGCTGCGCCACCTCGAGCCGCTGCTTCGGCGACCGCTCGGGCTCCGGATCTGTCGACGAGTTCGAGAGGCCCCATCGGGGCAGTCATCACCGGTAGTTCGAGTTCGAAACCGA
>CAJQNJ010000145.1 GCA_905479685.1 uncultured Acidimicrobiales bacterium | reverse complement strand
CCGCAGCGCCACGAACCATCCCTTGCCGGGGATCGTCTGCAGCCAGTTGTTTTCCTGGCCTGCCGGCGGAGCAGCCGAGAAGTAGACATCGATCGAACCGTCGGGGTTGGTGTTCATGCCTTCCTTGTAGCTGTCCAGGGTGGGGAACTGCTGGTCGGTCTGCAGCTGACAGCGGGTCTGCGTGTCGTACATCGTCAAGGCCCAGAAGTCCTTCACCGGGATGTCCGGCGGCAGATGCAGCCGGTACGTCTTCGAGCCGTCAAGCGGCTGGCCCTGCGCGTCCACCATCCCCATCGTGTAGTCCGACCCCTTGCCGGGGGCCTTGCTCGCCATCGCCGGCGAGACGCAGATGTAGCCGAAGTGATAGAACACCCGCCCGTCGAGGACGCGCACACCGTTCTCCATGTACGTGGTTGAGCCGCCGATGATCGGCTGACACCAGCCGCTGTCCTTGCCGTAGGTGTACAGGCCCGGATGGCGCGGGAAGTAGCTGATCGCCCGAGCTGCGGCGTTGCCGATGGCGGCAGCGTCGACGAGGATCTCCTTCATCCGTGCGTCCGTAGGGAACGGCTTGTCCTTCTCGATACCGATCGCGGCCAGCCGCCCGCCGATCTCCGCACCGAGGAACCCGGCCGGCTCATCTTGCAGGACCGCATGTACGTTCTCGAAGAACGTGACGTCGTTGGGGAGCACCGTGTCGATCTCCTCGCCCGTCCCGTTGACGAACTCCATCGCCGGCGGATTCGCTTGGGCGGCGAGCGGGTACACCTTGAGGTTGTCACGGATGTTGGCTGAAGCGGCCTCGATCCCCTTGTCGAGGTACCCGCGCATGAACAGCCACGCGCCGTAGGTATTTGACTGCACGACGAAGTAGCCATCCGGCACGTCGCCGTCGTATCCGGGGGGCAACACCAGGAACTTGCCGCCCTTCCCCTGATCCGGTCCAGCCATGCCCAGATCGGTCATGTAGAGAAAGGCCGCGTCGTCGAGAATGCCCAGCATCCCCGGCGGCAGCTCGATGACTGTCGGCCCATCGGTCTTCATGTCGAGCCACCCCATCGCGTACATCGTCGAGGTGTTCGCTGTCAGCCACAGGGCCTTGGAGTCCAGCAAGTTGTCATAGATGACGATCTTGTTGCTGGAGTCGAGGCCGAAGGCCCGTTGACCCTCCCGGATCGAGTACATCGACATGGCCGGGATGCAGTCCAGGAACGACTCGACCGCGCGCGCACGATCGAGATAGTCGTAGACGTTGGCGACGGTTGCCTCGTCCGGAACACCGTCGGTGTAGGCGAGCGAACCGATCGATGTCTCCACATGGTCCGGCGCCATGATCGACGCAGGCAGGTCGGTGGTCATCTTCAGTTTCGGAGTTGCAGCCATATTGTGTTCCTTCTCTGGTCCGAGGTTGTCGTTGCTGTTCAGTCTCCGACGTTCTTCGTCGGGCCGGTAGCCCCAAAACGGGTCCCTCGGGGTGACACCCGGGCAGCCCCGGTCTGTCGGCGACGAGAACGCCCGCTGCGGGATCAAATCGAGCGCTACGACCGGGCCGTCGACGGCCGGTGCTACTGCTCGGTCGGTAGAAGCGCGGGATTATCCGCACGTTCGATCATCAACTCGTACTCGTCCCCGTCGGCCAGGCGGAGGGCGAAGGCGATCGGGTCGTTTAAGTGTTTGGTCGTGGTGTCGCCGAGATCGAGACGGTCGACATGCTCGACGACGTGCACGGACGTTCGGACCAGCGCAAGGCCCCGGTTCACGATGAGCACGTTGTGGACGTAACGCCCGTACGACGGCCGACGCGGCCACTTGTCTTCGCCAGCCTCCCGGAACAGCAGCGGGATGACACCGGTGCGGGTCTTGAAACGGTGCCGACTGAACAGTGCACTGCCAAGCG
Source organism: uncultured Acidimicrobiales bacterium (assembly GCA_905479685.1). GTDB lineage: Bacteria > Actinomycetota > Acidimicrobiia > Acidimicrobiales > SHLQ01 > SHLQ01. The sequence continues at coordinate 19,308 of CAJQNJ010000145.1, read as the reverse complement.
CGCCGACCACCAGCCAGATCGGAACACCGAGCATTGCTAGCGCCGCCCAGATCATGATCGTTGGCCAGGCGACGCGGGAAGCTGGCCATCTGAGGTGCAAGCGCCCCGCACCGCGATGCCGAAGGTTGCCACGGCCACCGCACGCCAGGCGCGGCCCCGCATGCGGATGGGCAGATGTTTGTTCATCGCTTGTAATCCGGTGACGACTTTCGCTCGGCGTTCGGTCAGTCGACCAGATCGAGGTCGTTCAGCACCCAGGTCTTGTCGATGTAGCTTTCTGTCGGCTCGTAGAAGCGGAAGACGAGAAAGAAGCCTTTGCCGGGAGCGGTCGGGACCCAGTTCGCTTCCTTGCCGGCGGGCGCTTCGGGGCCGAAGTAGACGTCAACCGAACCGTCGGCGTTGACGGCGGGATCATCGAGACTGCCGACCGACTTGTTCGTGTTGCCGCCGACGTCCAGCAGGCTGCGGGTGGTGGGGTCGTACGCCGAGATCGCCCAGAACTTCGCCACCGGCGGGTCGGCGGGTACCCGCAGTACATAGTCCTTGCCGCCGTCCAGGTATCGGTTCTCGCTGTCGCGAAATGTCGTGAGGTAGGCAGTGCCGGCGCCTGGGGTTGTGGAGATCAGGTTGGGCGACACGACAATGGCCTGGTAGTGCCAGAGGGTGCGGGCATCGATGTCGCTGACCCCGTCGCGTTCGAACGTGGTGTTGTACAGGAACATCCGCTCCCAATGCCGATCGGCCCAATACTTGATGTCGTTTTCGCGTGAGGCGTACACGATGGCCCGACACATGGCCGCGCCCTGCTTGGCTCCCTGATCGAGAATGCGCCGCATACGCTCATCGGGATCGAACGGCTCGCCCTTACGGATACCGAGAGTCGCCAGGCGCCCGAGCTGCTCGGCGCCGAACAGCTCTGGAGGTTCGTGTTGAACGATCTCGTTCAGCATCTCGAACACAGAACCATCTTCGGGCGCTAGCGAGTTGGTGCCGGCACCGGTGCCGTTCACGAAGTTGCCCGAACGAGCACCATCCGAGAGCGGGTAGACCTTGAGATGCTGTTGGAACCACTCGACGGCCTGATCGCCTGCACCGACTTCTCCGAAGCCGCGCATCATCACCCAGATCCGGTAGCTGGGGGATTCGATCACGAAGTGCCCTTCGGGGACTTCGCCGTTGTGGCCCGGCGGAACGAATAGGTACTTGCCACCATCACCTTTGTCCGGCCCCACAAAACCCATGTCCACCAGGAACTCGAAGCGCGCGTCATTGGCGGTGCCCATCATGCCGGGCGGGATTTCGACCACGGTGGGACCATCGATCTTCAGGTCGAGGGAAGCACACGCGTATACGGTGGCGTTGTTGCCGGTCAGGAAGAGCTCGCTCGGTTTCCAGCCGGGTCCAGCAGCGACGACGATGTCCGAAGACGTCTTGAACCCGAAGTCGCGGATGTGGGATTTGACGATGCCGTAGACGGAAAGGGCCGGGTTGAAGTCCATGTAGGCCTGGGTCGCCCGTTGGAGATCGAGCTCGTCATAGAGTTTCTCAGCCGTCTCTTCGGTTGGAAAGGCCTCGAGTTCGAACTCGAGTGCACCGAAGCTCGTCTCGATCTCGTCCGGCGCCGGCTTGAAATCCAAGTTGGTCTGCTTCTGCCCTTGTACTTGATCAAAGATAGTCATCGTCTTCTCCTGTGAGCCTCTGCCGGATCCGAACACCAACACAGTCGGCGGTGCCGACTGTGTTGGTGCTGTCTTGGTTGACAACCAGTGTGAGATGCCCGTGGTCAGGGCGGTAGCCCCAAGAAGGTCCCTTCGAGGAGCTACCGCATCGTGCAGGTGTCGAGAACGTTTCGCTAAGCGGTCCGCGTCGGCGAACCGCCCGTTCTGGTCACGCCTCTCCAACCTCCTCGGTCGGTACGGCGGCCGCATCGACCACCGCCGCACCTTCATCGGTGACAACACCAGCTCGAGCGACCACACCGCCCTCGCCGGCGGCAATACCGAACACGGCGAGTTCGTCGGGGGACGAAACGACTTTGCCCGCCGCAACGCCCGCGTCGGTCAGCGCCATTGCCAGCAGTACGTCCTGACCATCGTTCAGATGGTCCCCAACCTGGGCAGCGATGTCTCTGGCCAGTGTGAGGGTCTCTCCTTCTACGGCTTGTTCGCGCACTGCCTCGACGAAGTCCTGGCTGGTGGTGACCACCAACGCCGAGGCGCCTGCAGGCAGTGCGCCGCCGAGTTCGCTGAGCGACTCGTTGTCGAAGCCAGCATCGGCATGGGCAGCAAGAGCACCAATGCCGGCGCCGACGCCGACGCCGGCGGCTACTCCTGCCGGACCGCCGAGGATGCCGAGCACTCCGCCGATCAGGGCGCCAATCCCGGCGCCCTTGCCGGCGCTCATGTCGCCGGTTTCATCGATGTGGACGGTGCCCTCGGTGTCTCGGCGCACGACAGCGGCATCGTCGAAGAAGGACTCGCCGCTCTCCCGTCCAATCTTCAGGGCCTCCAGCGTCTCGTCCGCCCTCGCCTCGTCTACATAGGCTGCCACAAACAGCCCCACACCCACAGGTCCCTGGGCCTCTACTTGGTCGCTCATGCCTTTCCTTCTTTCGTTGTTCGATCGCCCCAGATGGGGCATGCCGAGAATGCGTTGCCGGAGGGAGATGACGCTCCTTCGTTTGCGCCGCAAGACCTCGGCTCGTGATTGAGCCTCCCTCCTTGGACTGCGGTTCGGTAGCCCCATCAGGGGGGCAAGAGGGTGGCACCGGGCCGGCCGATGACCCAGATCCCGGCCGAACCTCGTGCCCAAGTCCATCGAGTCAACGGGTGCCGGATCGGCGCATGGGTCGCGTGTCACCCATCAATTGGCGGGGCCCCGTCCGTCCCGCTGTCGTGGCTCAGCGGCCCTTCGGTCACCCTCGGTGCTGTGCTCCCGTCTGCACTCCCGGTCTCCTCGATCCTGCGTCGGACCTCTCTGCGCCAGGTCGTCATGTTGCTCTGTTGTTGGTTGAGCAAGATGCCGAGGACGTAGGCGGTCACTGCTGCACCAACGAGAGCGACGCCGGTGTCAAGTTCGCAGAATCGCAGCGAAGGCGGCCCAGCCACTCGGCTGTTCTCGCGTTTCGTACGTCGCTTACATTCGACACCTCTCATTCTCTCGTCCTGGCGATCAGGCCGTAGAGAATCGTCACGGTGACCGAGTCGAGGACCTATCGGTACACCAATACGGAGGGACGTGGTTGGTGCACCGCTCGGGGTGCACGGCAACGCATGAACACGTCGCCTTGCGGCCTCCCGTTTGGGGCTACTTGAGCGACCGATCATCGAGAACAGTCGAGGCCTAGAGCTGCCGCTATGACATCGGAGGATGACGTGACGATTGCTGCAGAGTTCGGAACAAGCCAGGTGTTCTGGTCGATCCTGTGGTTCTTCTTGTTCTTCTTGTGGATTTCGCGGGTGATCACCGTCTTCGGCGACATCATCCGAAGTGACATGTCGGGTTGGGGGCAAGGCCCTGTGGACGTTCGGCATCATCGCCGTGCCCTTCTTGGGTGTGTTCCTCTACCTGATCGTCAACGGCGAAAGCATGACCCAGCGGGCCGAGTCCGACTCGCAGGCGGCGGCCGACGCTCAGGCGGCCTACATACGCGACGGCGCTGGCACCGCAGCCAGCCCCGCTGCGCAACTGGGCCAGCTCGCCGATCTGCACGCTGCCAGCAAGCTCAGCGACGACGAGTCCGCCGCATCCGAGGCACGCGTCCTCGCCGGCCCGCGATATCTCGGCGGGTCACCCACGAGGCGCCTGCCCACTATCATGAGCCCCTCCCCGTCGGGCATGAAAGGCCATTGCCCACCGTGAATGGAGCGTTGTGACACTGCAGGCTTCGGAACAGACAGCAGGGTTCAGGCGCTACATCCCGGGCTTGGCCAGCATCACCCAAGGCGTCAAAACATCGGCGCTTGCCGACTCGCGGGCGGCACTCACCGTCTGGGCGGTGGTGGTGCCACAATCGCTGGCCTACGCAACTCTCGCCGGCGTGCCGTCGGTGAACGGTTTGTACGCCGCCGTGGGCGCGCTCGCTGCCTATGCCCTGTTCGGCACGTGTCGCGATCTCAACATGGGTGCAGAGTCGACCGTGGCGATCATGGCGGCGGCGGCCGTCGCTCCCCTCGTGACCGGTCCGGAGGACGTGACCGAGTTGACGTCGTTGGCGGCACTGCTCGTCGGCGGGTGGTGCGTGCTCGGGTTCGTGTTCCGACTCGGGTTCATCAGCGACTTCTTGTCGCGGCCGATTCTCGCCGGGTACGTCTTCGGATCTGGAATCATCATCGTCATCAGCCAACTCGAGGCGTTGTTCGGGCTCGACATCGACACCAGCTTCTACACAACCGACATCGGCGCCGTGGTTCGCAACCTCGGTGACGCCGACGGGCTGACGACGCTGATCGGACTGACGACGGTCGTCTTGGTCCTCGGATTGCGAAGGTTCCTCCCGAAGATCCCGGCACCGCTCGTTGCCGTCGCGCTCGGGATCGTCGCCGTCGTCGTCCTCGATCTCGACCAGGAAGGGGTGGCGATCGTCGGCGACATCGAGTCCGGCGTCCCGGTGCCGGGAGTACCGAACGTCACCTTCGACCAGTTCACCCAACTGCTGCTCCCGGCGCTCGGCATCGCCCTGCTGGCCTATCCGGACAGTTTCCTGACCGGACGGTCGCTGGCGTCCACCGGGGGATACACACTCGACGCGGATCAGGAGTTCCTCGCCGTGGGCGCATCCAACGTCGCGTCGGGAGTCCTCCAGGGAATCCCGGTCAACGGCAGCCAATCCCGAAGCTTCGTGCAACGCGACGCCGGCGGGAAGACCAACCTCGTTGGCCTCATCTGCGCGGGGCTGGTGCTGGTCACGCTGTTCTTCCTCACCGGGTTGTTCGAGAAGCTCCCCAACGCCGTGTTGGCCGGCATCGTCATCGTTGCCGGGCTCGGCCTGTTCGCCCTCGATGACTTCAAGGCGTTGTGGAGGATCCGCCGCTCGGAGTTCTGGCTCGGTGCGGCGACCGTCGCCTCGGTACTCGTGCTCGGGATGCTCGGCGGCATCGCCTTCGCCATCGGACTCTCGCTCCTGGTCACCGTGTATCGCGTCGTGCGGCCGCACACCGCCGAGCTCGGGCTGGTCGAGGGGACCGACACCTTCCGCGACATCGAACGAAACCCCGACGCCCGCCCTGTTCCCGGTCTGCTGATCTACCGCATCGACGATGAGCTGTTCTTCGCCAATGCGGCGTACTTCGTCAGTGACGTCAAGGCACGTCTGATCGGAGCCGAACCACCGGCGACTGCGCTCGTGATCGACGCCGAGGGCGTGTCCGACATCGACACGACCGCCGTGCAGCAGCTCGAGGAGCTTCTCGAGGACCTTGCGGCGGTTGATGTCACCGTCACGTTCGCGCGGGTGCGGGGACCGGTGCGCGACATGTTCGAGCGCGCCGGCATCATCGAGCTCGTCGGCGAGGATGCGATCTACCTCGAGATCGACGACGCGGTCGACCACTACCTCGCGAGCCCGGCGCCGGGCGGTGACGGCCCGGAGGGAGCCGGGTGACGCGGACTCCGCTCCCGAAACGTGGGCTCGGGTGCGGGAGCGGCGCTACGGATCGGTGTCGGTGTGCTCGCAGACCCACGCGTGGGCGTCGGCATGAGCGAGGAGGAGCGTGTCGGTTCGCCATCGGCCAGGCTTGTAGATGTTGTTCTCGCCGATCGCATCGGTGACACCGGTGGCGTCGAGCTGCTGTCTCACTCCGGGTTCCACGGAGGCCAGGATGAGTCTGCTGCCGACATTGTGGAGGGCCTCCGCGTACCGCAGGAGCACGTCGATCAGCGTCGCCCCCACGTCGTCTCGACCCCGGAGCCGGATGATGACGACGGAGTTGGCGGAGTCCTCGGTCACCGTGGGCAGCATCGCCTCGAATGCTGCCGCTGCGGCGAAGAACAGGCTTCCGACGGGCTCGAGGATCACCACGGTCTTGGGCGGAACGGTCTTGAGTCCTTCTACGTCGACGACGTGGTCGTCGTCGTCGATCCGGAGGCGCTGGAGGCTGATCTGCGTCCCCTGGCGGACGATGTAGAGGATCACCGAGCTGACGACGCCGATCACCACGGCGAACTGGAGCGGGATCAACATCGTCAGGACGAAGGTCAACGTCAACACCAGCTGCTGGACTCGCCCGGTCCGCAAGACGGTCGCAATCTGTCCCGGCTTGATCGTGCGCACGCCGACGGTGATGAGCAACCCAGAGAGCGCAGGCATGGCGATGTACCCGACCGGCCCGGCGAACAGCAGGATCACGATCGCCATCACGACTCCGGCGATCATCACCGCAAGCCTGCTCTTTGCGCCGCCGCTCACGGCCAGCGCCGAGGCAGACATCGACCCACCGACCGGCATTCCCTGGAGCGCCCCGGCCGCGATGTTCGCCGCGCCCTGACCGACGAAGTCCCGTGATGCGTCTGTCGGCGTACCATCGGGACGTGGGAAGCTCGCCGACACGCCCGCACCCTGGACCAGCCCGATGAACGCCAGCGCGGCGGCCGGAACGATCAGGCTCGGGACCAGCCCCATGTCGGGAAGCTTCGGGAGCGGCAATGAGTTGGGGATCTCTGCGAGATCCTGCAGACGCTCGACCTCCCACCCCAAGAGGGGAACCATTGCCGACGCGGCGAACACGGCGACGACCATGCCGAGCGCCCCCAGCCGCGTCCGCTCCAGCACCAGGATCAAGGCGATCGTCGTCAACCCGACCGTGAACGTCGTCGGCTCGATGTCACCCAAGTGGAACAGCAGGTCAAACGCTCGGCTGATGCGGTTGGAGCCCTCCGCCTCGTACCCGGTGAAGCCGTCGAGCTGACCGAGCACGATGTTCACGCCCACGGCGCTGATGAACCCGATCATGACCGACTGCGACACGTAGTTCAGCAGCATTCCGAGCTTGGCCAACCCCAGGAACAGCATGACCAGCCCGGTCATGATCGACAGGGTGAACAACGCGGCGGCCGGGTCGTCGGCGTTCGCGACCTCGTCGACGTCGGCGACGATGATCGACATCGCACCGGTCGTCTGGACAGCCATGAACGGAGAGCTGGTGAACACCGCGCCGGTGAACGTACCCCACATCGCTCCGTACAACCCGAAGATCGGATTGACGCCAGCGAGCAGCCCGCTGGCGAGGCTGTCGGGCACGCTCTCGACCCCGAGCACCACGCCTGAGACGGCGTCGGAGCCGATGGTGTCACGTCGGAACAGTCGTTTGATCTTCACCAGGAACGCCCTTCTGAGATGTCGGCGCCGCGTACCGCCTCCACATCGGCAACGAAGGCACGAGCAAGGCGGCGGTCGCGGTCGGATCGCGCGGCACGCTCACACTGGCGGCCGAGCCGCAGCAACGCGGCCGTCACCGTCCGATCGTCAGCGCCGTACAGCAGGATCTGCCGCCCCGCCCCATCGAGATAGTCACCCATCGTGTTCTCGATCACGATCACACTCGGCGATCCATCATCTCGCGTTCGGGTCCGGATCCCGACATCACGTCCAGCGAGGTCGGTGCACGCGACAGTCAGCATCTCGGTGCACTCGACACCCGTCCGCGGGTCGTTGACCGCGGCAGACAGCGCCATCAGCCCGATGTCCACGAGCACGCCGATCGCGTATCCGATGTCGTTGTCGGGGTCGCGGGCGTTCGCGATCGTCAGACAGTCGAGGACATGGGGAAGATCATCGTCGACGACCGGTGCCGACATCCAGCCGATGCACTCACCACGGACGACCGCATGTCCGGTGCCGACCTCCAACACGATGCACCGCTCGTCATTTTCGACGAGACGAGCCAGACCACCCGTGTCGATGCTCACGACGTAGCCGTCGTCGGGTGCCACGAGATCGATCGCGTCTGGCGGCCGTTGTAGTTCGGTCGTGTCGACAACGACGTCGTTCCGCGCCGCGTGTTCCTGTCGCTTCACGACGCTCTCGATCCGGCGGCCGATCCAGCTGATCGCTCGGTCGACCCGCATCGACTGCAACGTGCCATCGATGTACCAGACGATCATCACGCCGACGCCGACCAGCAGCAGTACGCTGATCGCCATCACCAGCGGCGGTGCGAGCACGTCGCCGGCTCCGGTCCGCAGCAGGACCTGGCTGGTGATGATGAAGGCAGCTGTGGCCGCGAACACTGCCAACACCCGCTTGTTACCTTCGCCTCGCAGCCTCATCCTCAAGAGTCGAGGCGAGAACTTGCTCGCCATGTTCCCGGTCGCCAGCGCTGTGAGGGCTAGCACGATGCTCAGGCCCGTGAACACCAACGCCAGCGCGCTGAGCAACGAAGCTCGCGCTTGGTCGACGGTGATGGCGAACTTCTCCGGGTCCGCCTCCGGACCGTAGCGTTCCGCCAAGAATGCGCCGACCGCTCCACCGACCGCGCCGATGATCGCGGTGAGGGCTTGGTCTTCCTTGAGCGCGGTTTGGACGTTGTCGCGGATTCCTCTGATGCTCGGCATGATCGGTCTCCTGGCGCAGGGGCGGACACGTACCCCGTCAATGTTCGGGGCGGACATGCCCGGCCGGTAGCCCCACAAGGGTGGGAAGATGGGGGCGAATCGCCAAGCCAGCTTGGACAGCTTCTCGGAGTCGACCGGTTCACCATCGTGGCGTGCCACTCAACTGGGTCATCCCTGTTACGGCTCTGCGGAGTGTTTGTGCAGATCGGCGAAAGCGCCACCGGGGCACCTTCTTGGAGCTTCCGCGAAGCGGACGAAACGGGCATTATCGTTGAGATGATACGGTCACCCCTTCGAAGCGCTGGCGATGTTGACTGAGTACGTCGCTGTCACAGCCACCTTTGGCGACCTGCCCGAGGCCGACGCTGCCCTTTCTGCGGTTGAGCTGTTGTATGCGGAGCGCGATTCGATGAGCATGTTTGATGCGGCGACGGTCGCGCGTATCGGTTCAGGCGAGGTTCGCTTCGGAAAGCGACACGACCAGCGGACCGCGGCCCGAGATACCGAATCGGCTGGCTGGAGCTTGGCTGCCGGCCTCGCCGCGACCTTGTATCCATCGGTCAGCGTTGATCAATCGGCTGACCGGAGGGCTGAGGGTGAGATTCTGAGTGCGTGTGCTGGCGTTGTGCAGCATGGGCTCGACCGCCGTTCGCTGAGCGATCTCGGTCGGCATCTCGACGCGGCGCCATCCGGACTGATCGTTGTCTGTCGCCCGGCCTTCCAAGGATCTGTTGAAGAGCTGATCGGGGGTTCCCATCGCTCGCTCAGCTGGCCGCTATCGGTAGACCTGGGGCTGATTGTCAGGGTTTGTCGCCGCTATGGCGATGCGGGGTGACTCCGGATCCTGCATCTTGGAGGTAGCCGAGCGCCCGGGCCTTCGCGACTGCTTCGCGGCGTCCATGAACGTTGAGTTTCCCGTACAGCGTGACGGTGCGCTTCTTGACAGTTGCCGGCGCGATTAACAGCTCGCGGGCGATCTCCTTGTTGGAGAGTCGCTCAGCTAGCAGCTCGAGAACTTCGCGTTCGCGGCCCGTCAAAGTGGGTTCTCCGTTTACCGAGCCGATTCCATGGCCTCGCGTGGCGTAGTGTTGGGGATCTGGTGTGGCCGAGCCGATGGCATCAAGGATTTTCGCGGCGTGGGCGAGGACCTCTCTGTCCAGCTGGAGCCGAGGAATCAGGGGGATCAGGGCTGGGCCGAGATCGGCGAGTCGCCTGACCATCCCAGCCTTGTGGGATCGAACGACAGCGGTTTCGAGCGCCTCGAGGGCCTGAGCGTCGTTCCCGGTCTGGGCCATGTGAACTGCATGAATCCCAAGAAGCCGGATACTCAATGGAGTGTGGTGCCGTCTGGTAGCGCCTTCGAGTGAGCTCGCGAGCAGCTCGACTGCGCGTGGGGTCGTTTCCGGTGAGCTCAGCAGCGCTTCGATGATCGTCGGGGTCGGTTCGTAGAACATGTATCGGTGCCGAGCGGGGTCGACCTCGGCAGTCATCGCCCACTCGAAGGCGGAGACCAAACGCCCGCATCGAAGGTCCAGCTCGGCCAGGAACCCGCGTGCAACCGGTAGGTGAAACTCGCTGTGGAGGTCGACCACCCACTGCATCATCGTCCCTGCGATCTCGCCGGCTTCATCAGTTCGCCCCTGCGCAGCTGAGCTCAATGCCAGGGCCATCGAGGATTGCACCCATAGGGCGGACGCGCTGGCGTAGCGCAGGTCGAGGCCGGCCGAGAGGTGCTCGTCGGCCTCAGCCAGCTGATTTCGCTCGTACGCGGCCATCCCAAGGAAATAGTGAGCTGTGGCCGTGGTGTCATCGAGGTCGAAGCGCTCACCGATCGTCGCAAGTTGAGTGCTGTACCGTTCGACTTCGTCGAGGTCACCCTCAAGCCAACCGAGATACGGCATTGCGAAGACCAGAGGGTTGAACGGAGCATCAGCGAAGCGTTGATCGCCGACTATCGAGTGGGCGAGGCGGTAAGCCTCAGCTGTGCGCCCGGCGCCGGCGAGCGCGACGGCTCCGAGCACATACGCGAATGCCAGGTTCCGGCCGGGAGCATCGGCAAGCAGAGCGCGGGCGTTGCGTGCATCTTCGATGGTGCCCTCGAAGTCTGCGGTCAAGTGCTTGTCGTATGCGCCTCTGAGCACCAACATCTGGCCGCGCAGGTGGTCTTCTTTCTTCTGGTCCTGCACTGCGCCCTGATCGAGGTAGGCCTCGGCGCGAGCGAGCAGGTCGAGCATCTCGCGGTGGCGGCTGTGCACTTCGCCGACAACCCACGCCCACAGAACCAAGATCGCAGGATCTGCATCGGTCACTGTTGCGGGAACCGAGTTCAACAAACGTTCGAGATCTGCCCAACGTTCCTCGTTGACTAGTTCATCTCCATATCTCGCTGCAAGTAGAGCGAGCGAACCGTGGTCTTGAGCCTTCACGAGCTGGTCGAGTGCCAGCTCGACGAGTCCTTCGCCTTCGAAGTAGCGGGCTGCGCTCTGACGCGCCTCCATTGCGGACAGTTCCAGCGCGATGCCTCGCTCAGTCCGCCAATGCTCAAGGAGGCGCTGGAAGAGATGGTGGAACCGGAACCACCTCCCTTCAGCATCGAGCGGAATGACAAAGAGGTTGTGAATCGACAACCACTCGATGAATTCAGCCCCTGTCATCATGATTGGCCCGGGCATCACGTTGCCGACGGTAACATCGCACACCCCGGCGTCGAACTGGTCGAAGAGCGACGCCGTCAACAGGTAGCGCCGCACATCTGAGGGAAGGTTCCCCATCACTTCAGCGGTGAGGTATTCCTGTGTGGCCGCATCGAGGAAACCGACACCGACGACGGCGCTGCCTTTGGGTACCAAACGGATCGCCTCGATGGCCAACCGCAACCCGGCGGGCCAGCCCTCCGTCGATGAATAGAGCGCACGCTGTTGGCTGGGTGGTAGGTGCCGACCAAGCTCACGCTCCACGAACTGCTTTGTTTCGTCGCTCGAGAAGGCCAGTTCGCCCATTCGGACATCGCAGACCTGACCCTTTGCCCGTAGCGCTGCCAGCGGCAGCGGTGGATCCTGCCGGGTGATCATGACGAAACGGACCATTGCCGGGGGGTGCCGAAGGAGTTCGGACATGAGGGTGTGGACGGCCCGGGAGCTGATGAGATAGTAATCGTCGAGCACGATCACGATCTGCTGATCGAGTTCTTCAAGCTCGTTGGCCAATTCGGCGAGCAACGCTCGTTCAGGCGGGAGCTCAGCCGAGCGAGTCATCTGCGACGTGGTTCGCAGCGAGCCGGGGCACACCGCTGTGATGGCTGCGGTGAGGTTGACGAGAAACCAGCGGAGTTCGTCGATGGAAGGATCCATCGACAGCCAGACGCAGGGGCGGTCCTGCGTGTCGCACCACTGACTCACGAGGTTCGATTTCCCGAAGCCAGCGGGCGCGCTCACCAAGGTGAGCGATTGCTGGGCGCCGTTGTCGAGGCGCGTCAAAAGATCTGGACGCGGCAATGTGTTCGCTGCGGGCGACGGTCGGTGGAAGAGCGATGAGCGAAGGCCCACCGACCGATCAGTAGCGTCTTTCACAGCCGAAAAGCGCAAGCGAACAGCGCGGCCAACACGCAGGATGAAGCTCTGTCCGACGAGGCTCGAAGCACTGACATGACTCGATTCTAGTGGTTCCATCGATCTTGATCACAATTCCTCACCGTCTTGCCTCGTGTGACGTGATCGACTCATGCCACGCTCGGCGCAAGACCGGGAGTACGACCGATGCCACCCTTGCGCCGCCAGATTGGGGCTGGCGCCAATTGCTCCCTGGAGCGAGATTGGCATGATGGGAAAACGTCCTCGGCGAACGTGCCGCGGTCGGGCTGTCTGGACATTCGAGGAGAGGTGCATATGACTGAAGAAGTGCATATGACTGGAGCATCCGAGCCGACAACGCCTGAGCCGGCACGAAACGTCGTCTTTGCTGCCCCCGCAGACGATCCCCGCGCCCGACGCCCGGCCGACGTAGCCACATTGATCACCTCGTTGCTGTTGACGTTGTTGTTTGTGTGGGTCTATCGATTGCGGGCCGACATCGACGAGCGAGTCCTGAGCCTTGTGTCAGGCGACCTACCCGGTTGGCTCACCGGTACGGCGACGATTGTCTTCATCTTGGGCGCTCTGTACGCGTTCGGGTTGACTGTCGGCATCGCGTTCTTCGGCAACGGTCGAGGCGCGATCGTGCGCGACATGCTGGCTGCCGCTGCCGTGGCCGGTCTGTCGGTGATCGGTTTGGCGTATCTCGGGGGTCCCGAGTTCCCGGACTTCATTCCTGAACTGTTCGAGCGGAATGGTTTTCCTTCCTACCCCGTAGGCCGGTTGACGATTGTCATCGCTGTCTTGTCGGTAGCAGGGCCCTACCTCTCGTTGCCGATGCGCCGGGTTGGGAAACGCCTGACCATCGCCATGGCGATCGCTGCCCTGATCATGAGCTATGGCACGCTGTCCAGCGTTCTCGGGGGGGTGACCTTGGGTTGGGCGGCAGCGTCGGCGGTTCACTTACTGTTTGGGTCGGGCCTGGGTATCCCCAGCAGGGCTCGCATCATGTCGGCCTTGGCCGATGCGCGACTTGATGTGGCTGACATCGAGTACATGGAGCGCCAACCCATTGGGGCCACGCTGGTCCGAGCCCATCTGAGCGGCGAAGGCTCAGCCAGCGATGCTCAGGTCAAGATCTACGGACGTGACGCAGCAGACGCGGCGTTCTCATCACGATTGTGGCGGTCGATCTGGTACCGAGACAACACCGCTTCGATGCTCGAGAAGAGCGAACACCTCGCTGCCCGCCAGAGTCTGGCGTTGCTCTCGATCGAACGCTACGGCGGTCCGGCTCCGGCGTTCATCACGTGGAGCCGCACTGACACCGACGATACTCTCGTTGTCACCGAATGGATGGATGCTCCTCGGTTGGAGGAGCTCCAAGCTGAAGAGGTCGACGATGCCACCTTGGACAGGGTGTGGGTGGCCGTCGGTGAACTCAACGAGGCGCGACTCGCACACGGACGTATCGATCGAAGCCGGATCGTCATCACCGATGACCGTGTGGTGTTCGACGACTACTCCAATGCCCTCATCGTCGCCGATGACGAGGAGCTGACCGCAGACCGCGCCCAGCTGCTCGTGGCGACGGCTATCGCAGTCGGAGAAGGCCGAGCGATCGAGGCTGCCCGTCGGAACTTGGGTGATGACGGCACGCTCGACTTGTTGCCGCTGATGCAGACCGCTGCGCTACCGTCCGAGCTCCAGAAGGATGCCAAGGCCAATGGCGTGAAGATCGGCAAGCTCCGCAGCAGAGTTGCCGAGACGCTTGACGCAGAGGCACCTGAGTTGGTGCAGATAGCGCGGGTGTCGTGGGGCCATGTGGCCATGACGGGGCTGACGCTCTTCGCCGTCTACTCGCTGATCTCAGCACTCACCGACATCGGGTTCGACGTCATCGCCGAGCAGCTCTCGGAAGCCAAGTTGGAATGGGTTGCCCTGGCGTTCATCATGGCCCAGCTCACCAACATCGGCGAATACATGAGCCTGTCCGGTGTGATGGGGAAATCCATCCCGTTCGGCCCCACCATGATGTTCAGATACGCGTTGAACTTCGTCGACCTAGCGGTTCCCGGCGGAGCGGGCGAGATCGCTATGAACATCCGCTACCAGGAAAAGATGGGCGTACCAGCGGGCGCGGCGGTCGCCCAGGGCCCGCTGCTGACGGTGTTCTCGAAGGGGCTCGATCTCCTGTTGTTGTTGATCACTGCACGCTTCGTCGGCCAGGCGGTTGATCTCGACGAGATCGATGTGGGGCCCGTTGTGCAGCTCCTCGCCTTTGTTGTCGTGATCGCCGTCACCGCTATCGTCGTAGTGTTTGCCGTGCCCAAGCTTCGAGCCCGGGTCATGCCACACATCAAAGAAGGGCTCACTGCGGTGAAGGGAGCGGTCACCGACCCCGAGCGGCTGCTGAAGATCTCCGCCGGAACCGTCATCCAGAAGATCCTCTTCGCCCTGACCCTCAGCGCCGCGGTGGCCGCCTATGGCTCATCGATCAGCTTCGGCGAAGCCATCTTCGTGAACACGGCGATCTCGCTGCTCGTTGGTCTCATCCCCGTACCTGGTGGCGTTGGCGTGAGCGAAGCTGCACTCACGGCTGGTCTCACCGCCATGGGCGTCCCCCCAGACCAGGCGATCGCGGCCGCCATCACGCACCGTTTGGTCACGTCGTATCTCCCGCCGGCGTTCGGCTACTTCGCCTCGCACTGGCTCACCGAACGGGACTATCTCTAATACAGCGGTGCCGTTCTCCCCATGTGGCACCGAGCTGCCTCCCATTTGGGGCTATTGCGGGCTGCCAGATTGGTTGATGATGACCAGCGGTCGCACCGATTATCACCGATCCTCAGAGCTGCGGCCACCACACTAGGAGACCAGCGATGACCGACACCGACGGAAGTACCGAGCTAGATGTAACGGGAGTGTCGACGTCGCAGGACGTCGCCAGCGCCTCCGTCGAACGGGTCGATTTCAGAGTCCCGGGCTGGGTTCGCCGAGGAGGTACGACCAGCTGGATGTTCATTGGCATGCTGATCGCACTGGCCATCTTCATCGGACTGCTCGCGGCGACCCGTGACATCACTGCTCCGGTCGCCATCGGTGTGTTCCTCGCGATCGTGTTCGTGCCGATCGTCAACTGGCTCGAGGAGCACAGCATCAACCGGGCGTTGGGTGCAGGCATCGTTCTGGTGGGGCTGGTCGGCGTGATCGGCGGTGCCGGTCTGGTCACGGCGGAGGCGCTCGGGAGTCAGAGCGACGTGTTGACCGAGCACCTCGAAGGAGCGGTCGACGAAGTGAAGCAGTTGGTCGAGGACCTGCCGATCAGCGAAGCAGCGGTTGACGAGGTCGATGCCACAGCCCAGGATGCGGCACCAGTAGCGCGCGATGGCATCGCCACCGCGGTGGCCACTGCCGTAGACACAGCCGCAGGCCTCATCACCGGACTGATCCTCGGGATGATGGTGCTTTACTATCTGCTCAAGGATGGTCCGATGCTCACACGAAAGTGGGTAGACGCCAAGACCGACCGAGCCGATCGTCACGCCACCGAGCGCATTGTGAACAGTGCACTTCGAGATGTGCAGGGCTACTTTGGCGGCAAGACCGCCCTGGCCCTCGTGAATGGTGTGTCGATTGCGATCGGGATGTACTTCCTCGGTGTACCGGGCGCGTTGGCGATCGGCGTAGTGAATATCATCGGCGCCTACATCCCCTACATCGGGGCCTTCTTCGGAGGGGCGTTCGCCGTGCTCATGGCGCTCGGTGAAGGGGGCCTTGCTCTGGCCGTCGCCGCGTTTGCGTTGGTGATGGTCGCCCAACTCGTGCTCGAAAACCTGCTCGAGCCGAAGTTGCTCGGATCGAGCCTCAATCTGCACCCGTTGACGATCCTGCTGGCAACCACCCTCGGCGGGATGGTCGCTGGGATGGTCGGCCTGATCCTGGCTGCACCCGTCGTAGCGATCGCTCTCGACCTCAAGCGCGAACTGACGGCTGTCGGATTCTTCCACGACGATGATTGACGCAGCGACCGGGGTCGAAGGCAAGAGGTGAGCGACAACGAACCAGATGATCTCGGGACTCGCCCGGTTTCAGACGAGCCAGAGCGGGACGCGAACGAGTTGGCCGCCGCTCGGACCCAGCTGGCCGATCATCGAACCGCGCTGGCCTCGGAGCGCACGTTGTTCGCAGTGCTCCGGACCGGGTTCGCGATCGCGGCCGGCGGCACGGTGATCATCGAAGTCCTCGGACACCAGTGGCCCAGGTGGGTCAAGGCCCCACTCGCAGGCGCGCTGGTGATCGTTGGCTACTGGCTGATCATGGCTGGCGTCGAGCGATACGGCGTCGTAGCCCGCCAGGTCGAGGCAACGAGTCAGGGCACGGTCAAGGTGTTGTCACCCCGGTTGATGAAGACTCTCGCGATCGTGCTCCAGGTCGTGCTCGGCGTCGTGATCGTCGTGTTCCTACTCGGCTTGTTCGAAGGCGCTGCCGAATCCTGACGGTGCCTCCATCGGGGGGCCGTTCTGGGGCTAGTGCTCCTCGCACCCGAGCCCGAAGATGGATCCTGTTAACAACCCGTGGTGCGGACGCACCACTCACAAAAGGGAGAGTCATCATGGCCCAGCAACCCGACAAGATCGGTCGAGAAGTTCTTCCGATCCCAGATACTCCGTCGCGAGGCAAGATGGCACTCGACGCCCGCGACGCCGAGTTCCCGCCAATCGAGCCGTTGCGCCCACCGAAGGGCGCGCCCAACGTTGTGATCGTGCTGCTCGACGACATGGGGTTCGGTGCGCCGAGTGTGACCGGTGGGCCGTGCAACATGCCGGCGATGCAGCAGGTCGCCGACGACGGCGTGCTCTACAACAGGTTCCACACCACTGCACTGTGCTCGCCGACGCGTGTGGCACTGTTGACGGGTCGCAACCACCACAGCGCCGGTATCGGTTCGGTGGCAGAGGTGGCCACTGGCGCGCCTGGCAACGACAGCGTGCGCCCCAACACGGTCGCGACGGTCGCCGAGATGCTGCGACTCAACGGCTACAGCACTGGTTGTGTTGGTAAGGCCCATCAAACACCGGCATGGGAGGTTTCGATGTCGGGCCCATTCGACCGCTGGCCGACCGGAGAAGGATTCGAGAAGTTCTACGGCTTTGTCGGCGGCGAGACCAACCAATGGTCGCCGACGTTGATGCTCGGCACCAGCCCGATCGAGCCGCCAAAGACGGCCGAGGAGGGCTACCACTTCTCCGAGGACATCACTGACAAGGCGATCTCGTGGATGCGCGGCCTCGATGTGATGACGCCCGACAAGCCGTTCTTCTTGTATGTCTCCTACGGCGCCACACACGCTCCGCACCATGTGTCACAGGAGTGGATCGACAAGTACAAGGGCGATTTCGACAAGGGCTGGGATGCCATGCGCGTCGAGACGTTGGCGAACATGAAGGCCAAGGGTCTCGTGCCAGAGAACACCGATCTGACCGGTCGCCCCGAAGGTGTCGAGGATTGGGATGATCTGAACGACACACAGAAGACGGTCTATGCCAGGCTCATGGAGGCCTACGCCGGGATGGCCGAGCACACCGATGCTCAGGTTGCACGCCTGACGGATGCGCTGAAGGACATGGGCAAGTACGACGACACGTTGTTTATCTACATCGCCGGCGACAACGGCGCCAGCGCAGAGGGCGGCCTCGACGGCACGTTCAACGAACTGATGGCGCTCAATGGCATCCCACAGGTGCTCGAAGACATTGTCCCTCGCTTGGACGAGATCGGCGGACCGACGTCGTTCAACCACTATCCCGTCGGCTGGGCGCATGCGATGAACACGCCGTTCCAGTACACCAAGCAGGTGGCATCGCACTACGGCGGTACCCGCAACGCGGTGGCAATGAGCTGGCCCAACGGGATGTCGGCTAGAGGCGAGATCCGCGACCAGTGGCATCACGTGATCGACATCGTGCCCACGATCCTCGAATCAGCGGGTCTTCCGGAGCCCTACTTCGTGAACGGCGCTGCGCAGAAGCCGATCGAGGGCGTCAGCATGCACTACACGTTTGACAACCCCGACGCCGAGAGCACCCACAACACGCAGTACTTCGAGATCTTCGCGAATCGCGGGATCTACCAGGATGGTTGGACTGCAGTCACCCATCACAGCACGCCATGGCTGAACCGTGAGTGGCCATCGCTCGACGCTGACGACTGGGAGCTCTACGACACCAATGTCGACTGGAGCCAAGCGCACGACCTGTCCAAGGAGATGCCAGACAAGCTCCGCCAGATGCAGTACCTGTTCATGATCGAGGCTGCCAAGTACAACGTCTTCCCGCTGGACGACCGCCGCTACGAGCGGTTCAACGCGGCAACGGCGGGGCGTCCCGACCTCGCTGGAGATCGAACCACTCAGACGTTCTGGCCGGGCATGGACACGCTGTTCGAGAACACGGTGCTCAACGTCAAGAACCGGTCCCACACCGTGACCGCCGAGGTCGAGGCGCCGTCAGGCAAGCTCGACGAGCTGGGTCGTTGGCTTGGCGACGGCAGTAACGACGGCGTGCTCGTCGCCCAAGGTGGGCGCTTCGCCGGCTGGACGTTGTACATCAAGAATGGCCGGGCGAAGTACTGCCACAACTGGTTCGATAAGGACTACTACTACGTCGAGGCCAACGAGCCGCTGCCATCGGGCACCGTCAACATCCGGTATCACTTCGACTTCGACGGCGAGTACGGAGGCGGCGGAACCGGAACGCTGTATTACAACGACAAGCTCGTCGGAAGGCCGGATCGAGAAGACCGTGCCGAACATCTTCTCCGCTGACGAGACGCTCGACATCGGCTCGGACCTGGCTCTGCCGGTGACCGACGACTATCCGGAGGGATCGGCCAACCGCTTCAAGGGCAACTTGAAGTGGGTGCGGATCGACCTCGAGGACCAGGACGTCATCCACGAAGAGCCAGAGGACCTCATGTACATGAGGATCATGGCCAAGCAGTAGAGACGATCGGCCACGCGGGCGTGGCACCACCCCCCGTGCCACGCCCGCCGCCGATCTCGAAGGGAATCGAATGAGGACTGGCCTCACGCCGCAAGCGGTTCTTCAACCACGTCAACCCGGCGATGCACACGATGTCGCGTCTCCTGCACGACGGACGGCCCCCCTCAGCGATCGTCGATCTCGGC
>CAJQNJ010000144.1 GCA_905479685.1 uncultured Acidimicrobiales bacterium | reverse complement strand
CGATCCATACCCGATCTCACGGACGTATCCCAACGACGTTGCCAGCATGATCGACGCCTTCACGTTCCTCACCAATGTTGGGCCGCTCCACGACGGTGGAACCGGTGTCCGACATCCAGATCGCAGCCTGATCGACGCGAGACAGAACGAACCACTCGAATCGGGCCGCTGACCCACAAAACGCCAGGGACCAGAGGCGGGTCCTTTCGCGTTTCGTTTGAGTGAGCGTCTAGGTCAGGAATGCCGAGACGAAATCGCGCGCCGATGAGATATCGAGCGGCTGGGTCATGTCGTTGGAGCGACAGACGGCTTGGGGGATTTCCGATACCGGCACATGCCTCGCGTCGCAGATCGGGTGCTGCCCGCTCACGTCAACACGACGGTGTCCTTCTCTTGCTCGTAGCGGGTAGTGGCTTCGTCGACTGCGACCAACTGTTTGTCGGCGAGTGCGGGCCGCGCAGCCTGTGCTCGATCGGCTGCGTTGATCAGTGAATCGACTTGGCCTTGGAATCTCGGCATGACGTGTCGGGCGAACAATTCGTAGCTCTTCTTCGTCGACTCGGGGTTGGCCCAATTGTGTGCAAGCGTCATGAACGCACCGAAACCGCCATTCGACTGCTCGAGCAAGGCCTCGATCTGGGCGATCGCCATATCGGGAGTTCCCACGACGCCCAGCCCGCCATTGACGAACTCGATCATCTCAGTGAGGTTGCCGCCGTCGACTGCCATCTGCGGAAACGCCGCGACATTCTGGAAATAGCTGAACCACTGTTCCATGCCGTACTCGACGTCTCGGCGTGCTTCCTCCTCGCTCTCGGCAAGGTGCATGAGGCCAACGAGACGCCACTTCGACCGATCGGCCACCTGACCATACTTTTCGGCTACCTCCTCCTGCACGGACCAGTGGTGTGCGAGGACATCCATTCCGATCGCGACAGTTGCGCCGAGTGACAAGACGCCAGCTCCGTACATTCCTGCGAGCTTCGCTCCCGACGGCGAAGCAACGGCCGCGACCGCAATGTCGAACAGCGGCTCTGAGTACGGGCGTAGATGCAGGCGCGCGTCCTTCAGCGTGAGTCGGTCCGATTTATAGCTGATCGGCTCATCGCTGGTGAGGAGATGCATGATGATCGCCATGTACTCCTCGAGTAGGGGTCGCATCTCCGATGGCTCCAGGCCGAGCATCGCAGCGTCGGTCGGCAACGCGCCAGGGCCGACGCCAAACATGACTCGCCCTTTCGTGAGGTGATCGAGCAAGACCATTCGTTCGGCCGTCCAGAGCGGGTTGTGGTACGGAAGTGAAACGACCCCTGTGCCGAGTTTGATGTTGGACGTCCGCGCTGCTGCCGCGGCTATGAAGATCTCGGGTGAGGCGATGATCTCGCTTCCGGCTGAGTGATGTTCTCCGATCCATGCCTCGTCGAAACCCAGCATGTCCATGTGCTCGAGCAGCTGGAGATCGGTCTCGAGGGAGATGGAGGGACTGTGCTCCGGTGGGTGAAATGGGGCCATGAACGTACCGAATCGCAGACGCATGTCTAATCTCCTGGGATGTGGACCAACCCCGCGATGTGACGCTGGTCACCTAGTCAGATATGACCATAGGCGAAGGAGAATTCGTGCGCCGGAGAATTTCAACATCACCAGATCAGGGCACGGGCGGCCACATGGAATCACGCCGCGAAGTGCGAGCGGTTGGTGTCGAAAAGAGTGACGATCAGCTGGCGGCGCTGTTGGAGCGCTGTGAGATGATCTCAGCTACGCGGAACGCGACGTCGAGGCCTTGACGGCCGTTCAATCGCGGGTCACACATTGTCTCGTACGCGCGAGCCAAGTCGTCGTCGACGAGATCATCGCCACCGCCGAGGCACTCGGTCACGGCGTCGCCGGTCAGCTCGAGGTGGATCCCGCCGGCGATGGTTCCGGCCTTCTCATGTGACTCGAAGAAGCCGGCGAGTTCGTCGACGATGGAGTCGAAGTGGCGAGTCTTGTGTCCGTCAGCGGCGGTATAGGTGTTGCCATGCATCGGGTCGCTCACCCAGACGACCGGGTGGCCTGTGGCCTTGACCGCTTCGAGGAGGGGAGGAAGGTTGTCACGAATCTTGTCAGCACCCATGCGCGTGATGAGCGTGACCCGTCCTTCGACCTTGTCGGGGTTGAGGGCCTCGCAGATACCGACGACGTCTTCGACGGTGGCCGTAGGGCCGATCTTGCAGCCCAATGGATTCTTCACGCCGCGCAAGAACTCGATGTGTGCTCCGTCGAGCTGACGGGTACGCTCACCGATCCAGAGCATGTGGGCCGAGCAGTCGTACCAGTCGCCCGTGAGTGAATCCTGCCGGGTCAAGGCCTCCTCGTAGTCGAGGATCAGCGCTTCGTGTGACGTGTAGAACTCAACCTCGTTGAGCGAGCTCTCGCGAGAGAGATCGATTCCGCAAGCTTGCATGAATTGGAGCGAACGATCGATCTCGCCAGCGAGCGCCTCGTACTTGGCTCCCTGTGGGCTATCGGCGACGTACTCCTGGTTCCATTGGTGCACCCGAGTGAGGTCGGCGAATCCGCCGCGGGTGAAGGCCCGTACGAGGTTCAGCGTGGCTGCGGCTCGGTTGTAGGCCATCAGTAGGCGGTTTGGCTCGGCACGACGTTCGGATTCGGAGAAGCCGACATCGTTGACGATGTGGCCCCGGAAGGACGGGAGTTCGATCTCTCCCTGGGTCTCGGTGTCCGACGACCGGGGCTTGGCGAATTGGCCGGCGATTCGTCCGACCTTCACGACCGGCATCCCACCCGCGTAGGTGAGCACGACCGCCATTTGGAGGATGACTTTGAGCCGGTCCCGTATCGAATCGGCTGAGCTCTCGAACGATTCCGCGCAGTCGCCCGCCTGGAGAAGAAACGCTTCTCCGCGCGCTGCGGCTGCCAACTTCTCGGTGAGGTCACGAGCTTCGCCGGCGAACACGAGAGGGGGCTGGTCGCCCAACATCTTGAGTGTCTGCTCGAGTGCACCAGAGTCGAGCCATGTGGGTTGTTGCAGCGCGGTGCGGTTGCGCCAGCTCTGCGGATTCCAGGTCTTGATCACGCTGGAAGTCTAGAAGGCATCAGAGCCGAACACCTATTGGCGAGCCCGCAGCCGCAGCCGCTGTTCTGTGCAGCGTCAGATGCCTGTGTGGCACCTGACGCTGCACAGATTCAAAACGCTGCACAGATTCAAAACGAAGAACGGAGCCGCCAAGGCGACCCCGTCCCACATTGATCTGTAGTGCTGATGGCGTGGTTACGCAGCTGGCGAAGCAGCCTTCTCGGCTGCGTGATCGCGCACCGAGCTGACAGCACGCTTCACCAGGCGGCGAGCGGCCTCTGCAGTAACACCCAACTCTTCGCCAACCTCGCGGTAGCTACGCTTGCGTCCGTCATGCAGGCCGAAGCGCTGTTCGACGGCGTAACGAGCTCGTGGGTCGAGGATGTCGAGAAGTCCGGTGACCATCTCTACTTCGGCTTTGGCCATCACTTCGGCTTCCGGCCCAGGCTTCACATCGGGCAAAAGGTCGACGAGTTCGTTGGAGTCGTCGTCGCCGATGGTGCGGTCGAGCGAAGTCGGAGTGGTCAAACGATGCAGGCGTGCGTGCTCTTCGTCGAGCTCATCGCCATCACCAGAGACCTGACGGAGCGCAGCGCGAAGGCTGGCCGAACGATCCCCGGGGAGGCGCACCAGGCTGGCCTTCTGATCGAGTGCCCGGCCGATGGCCTGGCGGATCCAGAACGTGGCGTAGGTAGAGAATTTGAAACCCTTGCGCCAGTCGAACTTGTCGACCGCGTGCTCGAGGCCGAGGTTCCCCTCCTGGATCAGGTCGAGGAGCTCCATGCCAGGAGGCAGCGGGTACCGACGTGCGACGCTCACCACGAGGCGGAGGTTCGCCCGAATGAAACGATCCTTTGCCACAGCAGCTTCGCGAACTGCACGATCGAGATCGCGTCCGGTTTCGCCGTCTTCCTTCTTTGCGCGGGCCTCTGCACCGCGCTCAA
>CAJQNJ010000143.1 GCA_905479685.1 uncultured Acidimicrobiales bacterium | reverse complement strand
GAGCTGCGCCCGTGCGACCCTTGTGGAGGTTGCCGCTGCGCGAGCGTGTGCCTTCGGGATAGATCAAGAACAGGTGACCGCCGTCGAGGACTTTGGCCGCCGTGTCAAGTGCGTCCATCGCGGCCTTGCCGCCCGTTCGGTCGACGGGAATCATGCCGAATGCCGGGAAGATATGTTTGGTCTTCCAGTCGTCCATGTATTCACCCTTGCCGATCGCCCAGACCCTGCGGGGCAGCGAGACCGGCACGAAGACGGAGTCACAGAAGCTGAGATGATTCGGGCACAGAATCGCCGGACCCTCGGCGGGGATGTTGTGGACACCCTCGATCGAGAGGTCCCACAACTGGTGCACGATGCGCCGAACAGCGCTGACGCCGTAGTGAGAGACCCGATCGGAACCGGGTAGCTCAGGGGCAGCTTCAAAGGTGAAGTCGGGAAGCGTGGATGTCATCGGAGCTCCCGTCGAATCTTCTTGCCGGTGGGTGCCACCGGCAGGTCGTCGACGAGGTGGTATTTCGTAGGACACTTGTAACGACTCAGGTTGGCTCGGGCATGCAGGTCCAGTTCGGCGGCGTCGAGATCGCCAGAGACGTAGGCAACCACCGTTTCGCCGGTGTCGAGGTGGGCGTTTCCGACAACAACCGCCCCTCGGACGTCGGGATGATCCAGCAGCACGTTCTCCACTTCAGCGGGATACACGTTGAAGCCGGACACGATGATGATGTCCTTGATGCGGTCGACGATGTACAGGTGGTCACTGTCGTCGAGAACGCCGACATCGCCCGTCCAGAACCAGCCATCCGGCGTGAGCACCTCATGGGTCGCATCATCGTCGTCGAAGTAGCCCTTGAAGATGCCAGGACCGCGGACGACGATCTCGCCGGCATCGCCGCGGTCGACAGGTGTGCCGTCCTCCTCGACCAAGATCACTTCGACACCGTCGACTGGCCGCCCGACCGATGCGGCCTTTGCGTCTCCACGGCTGCTCGTGACTATTGGTGAGGTTTCGGTCAAGCCGTAGCCCTCTTCGATCGTGATGCCATGACGACGTTGCATCTCGTCGAACACTTCGATCGGCAGCGCAGCAGCACCGGAGATGGCCAACCGCACGCTGGTAAAGACATCGTTGGGAGCTTCGGCCATGCTCCAGCGCCGCCACATCGGTGGAGCACCGGCAAGCAGGGTGATGCCATACCGAGCGCACAGCTCGAGGCTCCCTTCGACATCAAATCGGCGCTGCAACACCACTTGGCCGCCCATTCGCAGGGTGGCGAGCAAGATCACGTTCAGGCCGAAGATATGGGAGAACGGCAGAGCCGCAAGCGCGACGTCTTCCGGTCCGAGTCCGTCGACACTGTTTTCACATGCGGCGGCCTGCGCCCAAGCGAGGTTTCCATGGCTGAGCATTGCGACCTTCGCGTTGCCCGAGACGCCGCTCGTGAGCATCATGATCGCGACGTCGTCGCCGTTACGTTCCACGATTGCGGGACTCGTCGCAGCGGTTCTCGAGACCTCACGGAGATCGATCATCGGCGCGTCGATGCGGTCGGTGTGCTCGTGCATCCACGACGCTTCCTCGCCCACGAGGATGATCGTCGGACGGATGGAAGCAAGCTTGCGATCGAGTTCGGGTAGCGGATTCGTCGACTTCATCGGAATCACCCGAGCGCCGACACCCAAGGCACCGAGCGTTGCAGCTACAAATGCTGGCTCGTTGCCCGCGGGGACGGCCACCCGGTCGTCGGGGCCGACACCGTGCTCGGTCAGTAGTCGGCGAATCGCTGACGCCCAGTCACGGAGCTCGCCGTACGTCAGAACGTCGTATTCGTCGATGATGGCGATTCGTCCCGCGTCGTGGGCCTCGATGATCGACGCGATGTTCACATGTACTCCTCGAAGATGATCTCTCCACTTTAGGTGCCTTTCGCAGCCCATTACCCACGCCAACTGGTCAGACTGCCGGCATTGGTGATCCTGGCAAAGAGTGCGCCGACATCAAGCCGGGACGCACCCCCGAGACCCATGACGAGCGCGACCTATTACAGACGGTCGTGCAGTGCGTGAATCGGATGACCGAGGACGGCCTCGGCGAGCTCACCGAACCGCAACGTGAGCAGATCACCCATGAACGGACCGAGCACTTGCATGCCCACGGGCAGGCCATCGGGTGCAAGCTCGACCGGCAACGCCAACCCGGGGAGATACGACGGATTGGCGAGCCCCGCCCAGAACCATTGCTCGAGAATCGAGCGTTCCGCGCCATTCACGACGATGGTCCGCTCGCCGAACAGTCGATCGGTGTCATGCGGAGGAGCGGTCGTCGGCGTGATCGGCGTGAGGAGCACGTCAACGTTCGCAAAGTAGTCGCGCCATTTGAGCCGACTCCGCTCCCGCTCGTTGTTCAGGTCGATCCACTCTCGGTACGTGACACGAGAGCCGTGTGCCACAAGTGTGGCATAGTCGCGGTCGCCAGCGTCGTAGCGATCCAGAGAGGCCTGAGTCGGCGGCGAATCTGGTCCTGACGCGGCAGCACGTCCGATCTCCATCCCAACGTGATGGGCGCGAATCACGAAGTCGAGATCGGGTGGGCTGCCACATGGCGGGCAGAGCAAGAGAAAGGTCAGCAACGGTCCGAGCGATTGGACCAAGAACGTTGTTGTCGACGATTCCCTCGTGGCCCGGGAAGCTGTGCCCGTGTTGCGAGATCAGCCCGAAGCTGGTCTTCAAGCCAGCGAGGCCGTTGTAGTTCGCCGGCCAGCGAATCGAGCCACCGATGTCGCTGCCGACTTCGAGCGACGCCATACCCGTGGCCACCGACACCGCCGAGCCACCCGATGAGCCACCGGCGCTCCGGGACCCATCCCACGAGTTGTTGGTCCGGCCGTGGATGTCGTTGAAGGTCTGCCAGTCGCCGAAGTGTTTCGACACGTTGGTCTTTCCGTAAATGACCGCGCCCGCGGCCTCGAGCTGCTTCACGACGTCGGCGCTTTCGGTCGGCCGATGATCGGCGTGGGTCAGGTCACCCCAAGTGGATGGGGCTCCGGCTACGTCGATCGAGTCCTTGATGGTCATCGGAAGGCCATGCAGCGCGCCGAGCGACTCCCCCGCTGTGTGCGCATCGTCGGCGGCTCGAGCCACAGCACGCGCCTGGTCGACCTGGGTGAACACCACGGCGTTCAGCTCCCAATTGTGTCCCTCGTACTGAGCAAGACACGCATCGAGAAGCTCGACCGCCGATACCTCACCACCAGCCAAAAGCCGGTGCTGCTCGACCATCGAGAGCAGAGCGATGTTGGAAGAGGATCCCATTCGCCCATGCTGTCGTGATGATGGTTTGAACAGCAAGCCTGGCAACAGCTGCCACCTCCCAAAGTCTGCCGACGCCGAGAATCGCGACAACCCCTCCCCAACCGGTTGACTCGTTCACGCAGTCAGGTCTCCCTCCCGACGCCGGAACGCCTCCTGACAAACGACAGGAAGCCCGATTCGTTCCTGTTTCCTGTCCTGCTCCGCCTCGCGGAAGGTGACCCTTGCCGCTCCGGTCTCGACCCCGCGTCATGGGCTTTGAAAGGCTGCTCGGAATGCGGCGGGTGTCAGGTTGGTCTCCCGTCGGAAGAACTTGGTGAAGTTTGTCGGCTCGTCGAAACCGAGGTCGGCGCTGATCTTGGCCGCTGTATCGGTGCTGTGGGCAAGGAGTCGTTTGGCCTCGAGAACGATGCGTTCGACGATGACTCGCTTGGCCGACACGTCGCTGGCCGCCCGACACGCCCGGTTCAGGCTCTTGGTTGAACACGCCAGATGCAGTGCATAGGGGGCCACCTGGTGCCAGTGCCGAAACTCCTGGTCGACCGCCCTTCGGTACTCACGAAACCGCTCGAGCATGACCGGATCGATATGGCTCTGCGTAGCGGCGCCGGCATGGCCCAGCGCCAACCGGCGCACCAACACTTCGGTTTGCAGCGCAAGCAATTCGCTCAGAAGTCGTCGCTGTTCGGCGGGCAGTGCGGCGTCGGCCGTCAGTCGCTGGAACAGCTCGGAGATCGTTTCGGAGAGCACGGTGTCTGTTCGAACATGGGTCGGCAGTGAGTCGACCATCTCAGGGACGTAGTGCGGTCCGATGATGAGGATCCAGCCGTCCCAGTCGCTCGT
This sequence comes from uncultured Acidimicrobiales bacterium, assembly GCA_905479685.1. Taxonomy (GTDB): domain Bacteria; phylum Actinomycetota; class Acidimicrobiia; order Acidimicrobiales; family SHLQ01; genus SHLQ01. The sequence goes on along the minus strand of CAJQNJ010000143.1, from coordinate 5,051 downwards.
TGGCCCGAATCGGTGGACCTGGCCGGGCCCGATCAGCAAGCAGGAGCCTGCGGTGCAATGGTGTGTCTGGAAGTCGATGCTGTGCGTATAGGAACCCGATCGCACGAACAGGAAACACTGGAAGTCGACCCGCTCGAACCCTCGATGTGGATGCTTCGCAACTCGAGCCCGGAGCTCGTCAGAATCGAGTATCTCGACATCAAGTCGATACTCATCATCGTGCGACTGATACCGGACGGGTGTGACCTCGACGGACATGTCCCATTTCTACCATCTGCTCGCAGACTTTCACCTTTCCCTCCGGTGGCGACACGAACAGACTTGGTCACACACCAAACGAGGAGAACGTTCATGGACATCCGAAGCCTGGGCTACATCGGCATCGACGTTGCAGACATCGATGACTGGCTCGAGTACGCCGAATTGCTGGGAGCAATGGTGGCTCCCGATGGGGACGGCCTCCATATGAAGATCGACGAACGGCCGTTCCGAGTGGCGGTCCAGCCCAACCAGAAAACCGAAGGATTGGCCTTCGCAGGCTGGGAGCTTCGTGACCACACCGCGCTGGAACGCGCTGCCTCAGAGCTCTCGGAGGCCGGATTCACCACACATGTCGGGTCGGCGGAAGATTGCGCAGAACGCAGAGTACGAGGCCTGATCCGCACCACCGACCCCGGCGGATTCGAACTCGAACTCTTTCACGGGCCGATCCACGACCACGAGTTGTTCGTGTCCCCCACCGGCGTCAGCGGATTTCAGACCGGACCCCAAGGGATGGGACACATCGTGCTCGGCACGCCGAACGTGGCGGAGTCCATCCACTTCTACACCCAGGTACTCGGCTTCCGAGTGAGCGACTACTGGAAACCAGGTGACGACGACGTCGTGTTCCTGCGATGCAACCCGCGTCACCACAGCCTTGCACTCGTCGCCGCTGCTGAGCCTGCTCTCTACCACTTCATGCTCGAAGCGAACACCCTCGACGACGTCGGTTACACGCTCGACCGGCATCACCAGACCGACACCCCGCTCTCCATGGGGCTCGGAAAGCACACCAACGATCAGATGGTGTCCTTCTACAGTCGCTCACCGTCAGGATTCGAGGTCGAGTTCGGCTTTGGCGGACTCCTGATAGACGACACGAATTGGACCGTCACCCAGATCACCAAACCCAGCTTCTGGGGTCACCACCCGCCGTCGTGACGATTCTGCCCTCGGCGGCCAATCCACGAGTACTAGACAGAACTGTCTAGTACTCGTACAGTCGAGAGCGATGGCACGACGACGTACGAACACTGGCCCGAGGGCGGCCGTCAGCACGAGGCACCACCGCAACCTTCACAATCCATTCGACCCCCTTCGCGTGTTGTCCGATGACGAGGTCAGCACGATTCACCAGACCGCCATTCAGTATCTGTCCGACTACGGCATGCGTGTGCTGCTCGACGAGGCGAGGGAGCTCTACGCCGACGCTGGATGCACGCTCGACGACGACAACATGGTCCGGCTCGACCCCGACCGAGTCCGTGAGGCACTGCGCTCGGCTCCAACACACTTCGAGGTTCTGGCGCCCAACCCTGACCGGTCGATCTCCATGGGCGGAAAGAACCTGAACCTCGCACCGGTCGCCGGCCCACCATTTGTCTCGGATCGGCTGAACGGGAGGCGTCCAGGGACACTCGCAGACCAAGAGAACTTCCTGCGACTCACGCAGCACTACGACGTCATGGCGACCACCTGCCCGAGTGTCGAACCCGAAGACGTGGCGATCAACGTGCGTCACCTTCGTTCGAACGTCGCGACGCTCACCCTGACCGACAAGATCCCCTGGGTCTTTTCTCGCGGCCGGCAGCGGGTGCGCGACAGCTTCGATCTCATCAAGATCCGGCACGGAATCGACTCCGACGAAACGTTTGCCCAAGCGGCTCGTTGCTGGTCGGTCGTCAACATGAACTCTCCGCGCCAGCTCGACATCCCGATGGGTCGAGGCATCATCGACTTCGCAGCGATGGGCCAGATGATCATCATCACCCCATTCACCCTGGCAGGTGCGATGGCCCCGATCACGCTGGCCGGTGCGCTCCTGCTCCAGCACATGGAGGCGCTGGCAGGTATCACGCTCTCCCAGATCGTCAACCCCGGAGCACCGGTTGTCTACGGCGCATTCACCTCCAACGTCGACATGAAGTCAGGCTCGCCAGCTTTCGGTACACCCGAGGCACAAAAGGCCGCGTTGGCGAGCGGACAGCTGGCCAGGCACATCGGGCTGCCTTGGCGATCGTCGGGGTCGAGTGCATCGAATGCTGTCGATGCCCAAGGCGGCGTCGAGACGATGATGAACACCTACGGTGCGCTCCTTGGCGGTGCAAACATCATCATGCATTCAGCTGGTTGGCAGGAGGGTGGCCTCACCGCCGACTACGAGAAGTTCATCGTCGACATGGAGATGTGCCAGATGATCGCGGAGATGTGTGCGCCGCTGATCGTGAACGACCAGACGCTGGCTCTCGATGCCATCACCGATGTTGGTCCCGGCGGCCACTTCTTTGGAACTCAGCACACCCTGGACCGGTACGAGACGGCCTTCTACCAATCACACGTGTTCTCGCGAACCAACTTCGAGCAATGGACCGAGGAAGGGAGCCTGCGCACCGACGAGCGAGCCACCGCTGTTTGGCAGAAGATTCTGGCCGAGTTCGAGGCCCCACCACTCGACGACGCAATCCGGCTTCAGCTGGACGACTACATGCATCGGCGTGTCCGTGAGGGCGGCGCCGCACCAGAGTGATGTCGTGAGCCAGCAGGCCAACCACCCCCGCGTGGGCAATGTCAAAGCAACACGCCAGGACTGGATCGATGCAGCTGTGGCCGCTCTCGAAAGGGTCGCGATCGATCAATTGAAGATTCTCTCGCTAGCCGAAGACCTATCGGTTTCTCGTTCGAGCTTCTACTGGTACTTCGATGGCATCGCGGAACTTCACGAGGAACTTCTCGCGGTGTGGTCATGGTCTACCGCAGCGATCGTCGAGCGGACGCAACGTCGCGCCCAGGACATCACGACGGCATGTCTCGGCGTCTACGAGTGCTGGGCAGATGCGTCGCTCTACAGCTCAAAGCTCGACTTCGCGATTCGTGACTGGGGACGTCGAAACGCTGACATCTCGATTCGGGTGTATCACGCCGACGTCGAACGCTTGAATGCCATGTCGGACATGTTCGAGCAGTTCGGCTTCGACGAAACCGACGCGATGGTGCGAGCGCGCCTGCTCTATCACAGCCAACTCGGCTACTACGCCACTGGCACTGACGAGGCCGTCGAGCTGCGGTTGATGTTCCTACCGAGCTACTTGCGGGCCCTGACCGATGTGGAGCCAGAACAACGCGTCCTCGACGAGTTCGCTGCCTACTTCCGCAAGCTCCAAGCAACACCGTGACGCAGCGGCCGCTCCGTCCAAGTCAAGCTGGTTGCGCCGGGCTATTCCTGGGGTTCCCTGGGGGTGCGGTGGGCATTGGCGATGGCATTTGTGAGCTGCGCCGTGGTGAAGGGCTTGGCGAGAATGTTGGCGTCTTGGGGTAGGAGTGTATGGAGGGCTGTGGGGGTGCTCTCCAACGAGTGGACCGTCAAGGAGTTCTACCCCATCGAGTACCTCCCCAGAGGAGTCCGTCTCACCGCATACGGAGGCGACGCCAACGACCTCCCGCCAGTAGTCCTCGCCGAATTCCTCAGTGCCGTGAAGGTCGGTCACGCCGCAGTGCCCATCCACAAGAGTTACGAACTCGTCGACATCGCAGAAGCCCACGCCGACATGGAAGCCAGAACCGCCTCAGGCAAACTCCAGAATGGTCACCACCATCACGGTGATGCTTCGCTCGCCGGATACGGCGATCGCTCCTGCACCGAGTACGAACGTGGCGACGGCGGCGAAATACGCGCCAAGGCCAGGCAAGGCCAGCCAGAGATTGTCGAAAAACTCCTCACCGCCCCGTTGGCCGGCGGCAACCATGAGGGTGAAGCTCACCACGAGAACAGCGACGGCCCCCGCCGCCAGCTGCACCCAGCCTCATCTTTGACCCGCGCCCAACCGCCCGACAGGGACGAACGCCCCGACCACAATCGGGTGATCATCGAGCCGACGGATCCATTTCATCTCCGGTGGAAGGCAACGACGACATTGGGCGTGGATCGGACCCAGGGCTCTGTCCGCCTCCCGCCCACTCGTCGCAGACTTGGCAATGACGCCGAAGCACGGAGGAGGTTGCCATGGATGACCGGACCGGAACCGTGTGCGGCGAGGTCGAGGACGGCTATGGCTCAATGCATCAGTGAGTTCGGGGCCATGCTTTGGCGGTGCGGGTGGTCCCTCAACACACGAGCCGACCTCGCGAAGGCGGTCGAGCTACGAGTTGGTTGGCTGGCGGCGTCCATCATCTCGAAGCAGCGACAACTCGAACGCCTACCGAATGAATACGTTCTGCGCTACACCGAGCATCGACACCACGAGGGCCCCAAACCGGTGGGCTTCTTCTTCACGCCGAGGTGCCTTCGATGTCAGAGTGAGTAGATGCATCACATCAGGCCAGAGAACTGCGAGTTCGCGACCGAACGGCTTCGTGTCGGCTCCTGGCACTCTGTTGACCGCCAGGGCGATGTCGATCTCGATGCGGTTGTCGCTGAGATGCTCACCGAGCGTTCAACGAAAGCCCTTCCCGACGCATGGCGGGGCGATTTCTCGGTCGAGCGGGCAAACGCATGGATCAAAGAACGAGATGAAGAGTCTCCGACGCTGCTTGGGATTGAGCGCACATCCGGTCGTGCGGTTGCGCTCGTCATGGTGCATGAGATCGCGCTCGACGATTCAGCTTTCGATGTTCGGATTGGTTACGTCATCGCTGAGGCTGTCTGGAGCCGCGGGCTTGCAACCGAGTTGGTTAGGGGTCTGGTCGATTGGGCAAGAGCACAGCCTTCGATCCGGACGCTGACTGGAGGCGTCGATGCATCAAATCAAGCGTCGGTTCGGGTCCTTGTCAGGAATGGTTTCGAGCTGATCGAC
>CAJQNJ010000142.1 GCA_905479685.1 uncultured Acidimicrobiales bacterium | reverse complement strand
CCACGGACCATGCCCATACCGAGCAAGAACTCGAGGGACTCATCCAGGGTTCCACCCCCGGCGAGCAAGATCGTCGTCGAGACCCGCTCGACGGCCACTTGAGTGAAGCCCGCACCGGTCAGGAGTGCGGTCACCTCATCTGGCTTCTTCAGCGCGAACATACCTGGTCCTCCAGCGCGCTCACCGAGATCCGTGAGAGATGTCGACTCCTAGGACAGCTCTCGCGCTCTGCGCTGCCTCGAGAGTTGTCACCCCACAGCCACAGCCGATCTGCCGATCCGCCGAGACGTTACTGGGCGCTCGAGGGTCCGGGCTGATGTCTCCACTTGACAGGCCAGCATCCATTCAACATAATTCGAACAGTGTTCGGTAATACGAACAGTGTAAGGATACACGATGATCGGCAGGATACCCGAACATGAACAGTCAAACTGAGAACACCCGTTCACCGGTGCGGCCTGATCGGCGGGCAGCCCGGCGTCAGGAGACCAAGGCGGAGATCGTTGCCGCGGGGTGGGAGTTGGTGCGGGCGAACGGACTGGCCGGCTTGGCCATGCGCGATCTGGGAGAGCGGGTCGGGATGAAGGCCCAATCGATCTACTCCTACTTCGCCTCGAAACATGAGATCTATGACGCCATGTTCCAGGAGGGCTACGCCGCATTCACAGCGTTCACGGGCGGACTCCTCGAGAACTCCAACGCGGAGCCACTCGATCAGGCTCGGTCCATGGCCCACCAGTTCTTCCAGTTCTGCACGTCAGACCCCGTCCGGTACCAACTGCTGTTCCAGCGGACCATCCCCGGGTTCGTGCCGTCTGACGAGAGCTTCGCCGTGGCTCTCGGGGTGTACGAATCAATGGCGACCCAGCTGGCTGATCTCGACATCAGCGACCCCGCAGCCATGGACCTGTGGACCGCGATGCTGACGGGACTCACCGATCAGCAGATCTCCAACGATCCCGGGGGCCAACGCTGGGAGCGGCTCATCGATCGGGCCGTTGACATGACCTTGCGCGAGATAGCACCCCACCTCTTCGAAACATCCAAAGGAAGGAACTCATGAACACCACCACCATCGACGCATCCACCCTGGAGCCACTCAGTCATTCCGAGGCCATGGTTCTCCAGGCCACGGAACTGGATCGAATGCTCGATCTTCTCGGCTCCCTCGACCAGGGCGACTGGACGGCACAAACCCCCTGCCCGGACTGGGACGTCCGCCAGATGTACCTCCATGTGCTCGGCGCCTGCGAAGCCGGTGCCTCAACCAAGGAAAATGTCCACCAGATGCGGGCGGCAAAGAAGCACTGCAAAGCCAACGGTGGACCCCTAGAAGCCGGCCTCTCCAACGTGCAGGTCCGTGAGCGCAGCGATCTGACACCGAGCCAACTCCTCGAGCGACTGACCAAGATCGCCCCCACCACGGTCCGGAAGCGAACCAAGACCCCCCTCCCACTGCGCCGAGTCAAGCTCAAGATAGACGGCCCCGTCTTCGAGAAATGGACGCTTGGCTACCTCATCGACACCATCTACCTGCGCGATCTCTGGATGCACCGCATCGACGCGACCCAGGTGACAGACCACGACATGATGCTCACCGCCGAGCACGACGGCCGCATTGTCGCCGATGTCGTCGCCGAGTGGGCTCGGCGACACGGTAAACCCTTCGACCTCACCCTCACCGGTCCGGCAGGAGGCAGGTACACGGTTGCTGGTGCCGGTGCTGAGGCCATCGAACTCGATGCCATCTCCTTCTGCCTTCAACTCAGCGGCCGCTCCGAGGGCAAGGGTCTGATGACCACCATCGTTCCGTTCTGAACCACCCAGGAATGCGATCCCTGTTCCCCTCGACCTCCGATGCAGTAGCGCGCGTGATACCCCCGTGCGGCTGCGTAGTCACAACCACTGGCGAGGACAATGCTCAAGCCTGGATCGATCCAAGATCTCCGTTGTCAGCGAGTGCGAAGTTTCGAGTTGCTGACGAATACGACAAGACAAGCTCGGCTGGTGTGCTCCCCGAGTTGCGAAGCTGGTGCCGCACCCCACGTGGCATGACCGTGTGGTCTCCCGCCACCAGTTGATGGATCGAGCCATCGACAACACAGTCGATCGCGCCAGAAATGACGTACACCGCCTCCTCGCAGTTGTCATGAAGATGCGTGTCTGTCTCACACCCAGCCGAGAGCGACATCTTCGCCACCGACAGCTCGGAACTGTTGCCCACCTCTGCCCCAGCGAGCCAGTCGATGACACCCCAAGAGAATTCGTTGGTCACGGTCGTAAACATGAGAGCCCCGCTTCAGAAGTTGTCAGCTAGCTCCAGTATGGGCGCTCGACGTCGGTAGGGTCGCACCGATGAAGGAACCTTCGTGGACGGACGGCGGCGCGACGATTCCCACGCTGGTGGGAACGTTCAGCTCGTTCCTCGCAGGGCCGATCGGCGGGCTCGGCGTGATCATTGCGCTGTTTGGCGCATGGGTTCCCGCCCTCGTCTTCTCCGGAGCGGGTCTCGCCCTCTGGTTCGGGGGCCGCTGGCTCATCAGTCGGTGATGGATTGACCACCAACTGCCGTTGCGTCAGTCCCCAGATGCCCGAGCCTTCTCGGTCTCCACCTCGACAACCTGCACTGTCACCGCGACGGGTTCATCCAGCTCGGTTGCGAGTCGCTCCGCGAGGTCCTCGGCGGGAGGCATATACGCCGATTCGGTGACAAGGACGTCGACGGCAAGCTCGCTGGCCACTCGCTCGACTGAGACCGTCACCATTTCCGTGCCACTTCCTCCGGCCTCTTCGATGAACTCCTGCAGCCAGTGCTCGACATCTTCGGTCGGATCGGTCGGCGGTAACACCGTGGCGCGGGTGATGTGGAGCGGAAGAATCATCACGACGACCGCGAGGGATGCCCAGCGGAGGCCGCCAACGATGTAGCCCGATCCCAGACGAAGGCGACTGTGCGATACAAGGCCACATACGAGAAACGTGAGTGCAGCGCTCATGATGATTCCGGCCACGTTGGCGAGAAAGAGGAAGAATGCACCGGTCGCCAAACCGAATTCTCGTATCTCGAGACAGATCCCGATGACCGCCAGAGGCGGGACGAGCGCAACGGCCACCGCAACGCCCGTGATGGCATCGGCAGCGGCCCTACGGATCTGCGCGTACGCGCCCGCAGCGCCAGCCGCCAACGCGATTCCCAGATCGAGCAGGTTCGGAGACGTCCTTGCAAGAATCTCGGATGGCAGGGGATCCATCGAACCCGGGAACACGAAGGACGTCGCGGCGGCGAGGCCGATTGCTCCGACGGTCCCGGCTGCCAGGACGACCAGCTGGCGAAAGAACTGCTGGGGTTGGCCGAGCACCAACGCGGCTGAGGCGCCGAGGACCGGGCTCATCAGCGGCGCGACCAACATCGCTCCGATCACCACCGCGGTGGAATCTGCCAACAAACCCATCACGGCGATCAGCACCGACATCGTCATCAGGGCAGCGAATCGTCGAGCAAACCGACCGAATCGATACCCCTCATGAAACAGGTCCCGCATGATCCGCTCGCGGTCGACGTC
>CAJQNJ010000141.1 GCA_905479685.1 uncultured Acidimicrobiales bacterium | reverse complement strand
CTGCATTGCGACAACGATCGCCGATTGCATCGACCGCTTCGATTGTCTCGGAGTATCGAGGGGATCCCATCGTCCATATTCTTGCCTGGCCGGGTGGCCGAGTCGCGGACCGTACATGTGACCCTCGACCGGTCCACGAATCCATAGTTTCAACAAAAGATGAGCACTCCTCGCCCTGATTTAAGCTGCACGTCAGCTCGATGTTATGTTTCAGAGAGCGCAGGAGAACAAAATGTCACGCATAGCACTAATAGCGTTGGATTTGGTCGCAATTACAATCTTGACACTGGGTCTCTATTTTCCAAGGCATCGGCGCAAGGACATGTTGGTCGCCTATATCGGCGTTAACATCGGCGTGCTCGCCGTCGCTGTGGCGTTGTCATCGGCAACTGTGAACGCGGGACTCGGACTCGGACTCTTCGGTGTCCTGTCGATCATTCGGCTTCGCTCCGCAGAACTCGATCACGAAGAGATTGCGTACTACTTCGCCGCTCTTGCCTTTGGCATTCTGGCCGGTTTTGAGATTACCCCGGACTGGCTTGCGCCGGCTCTCATGGGCTCGATGATCGTCGCGTTGTTCATCGGTGACCACCCGAGATTGTTCGGGAGCTACAGAAGCCAGACGATCAACCTCGATGCCGCCTTCGTGGATGAGGCGCAGCTCGTCCTTCGACTCGAGGAGCTTCTCAATGCCACGGTGCATCAAGCAAAAGTGCGCCGAATCGATCTAGTCAACCAGACCACCCTCGTCGACGTCCGGTTCCATGGACAAAAGGGTGCGAGGTGACCATCCGGTCATTGATCCGGGCTCCGCAGCCAGCGGATCTGATGGCCTTGCTTCGTCCTAGGCAACCTTCAGACATGCTGGACTTCGATCCCATCGATCTCACTGAACTCGAACTCTATGCGAGCCTACTGACCCGCACCGACCGAAAATATATCGTTTCGACTGCCGTCCTCGATGAACTCCTTCGTGCACTCAGCGGCAGCGCACGGGTACTCGAGATTGGCGGAAGTAGGAAGTTTCGGTACGAGTCGGTGTACTTCGACACACCAGAACTCCTGACCTACTTCGATGCCGCCCGCAGCAGACCACGACGCTTCAAGGTCCGCACTCGGACCTATCGAGACTCAGGATTGTGTTCGCTAGAGGTCAAGGTAAGGGACCACAGAGGCAACACCGTCAAACATCGACTTGCCTACAAGAAGTCCGATCGACATACCCTCACCGACGAGGCCCGAGCGTTTCTCCACGACATCATCGGTCCTCAGTACGACGAGAGCGACTTCCGGCAAACACTTGTCACCCGGTACACCAGGACAACGCTGGTGCTCGGCGACAAGGCAAGCCGAGTGACGATCGACTCAGATCTACAATGTCACGACGAGACATATGAGGGTGTGTCGATCAAGGACAACGTCCTGATCGAAACCAAGTCCATTCATGGACCCACGCAAGCCGATCGATTGCTCTGGTCCGCCCACAGCCGGCCAGTTCGCGTGAGCAAGTACTCGACATCGTTGGCGGCGCTGAGGCCTGAACTCCCGTCGAACAAGTGGAATGTGGCTCTGCAAAACTACTTCGAACGGGTCGAGGTCGAGCTGCTCAACGAGACGATCGACCTTCGCGGGCAGCGCCAAGCGTTGCGCCAGCTCGTTCCAAAATTGGTTCAGAGAGTCCCATTCACAAAACTTCTGTGAGAGTTTCCAGCCCGCAGCCCGACATCGAAAATCTCTCTGTGTTATAATTAATCAATCACGTCGCCTTGGGTTCGCCCAAGGCGATTCGTCGTTTTGGAACATGCTGAGTGTTGAAGCGGGGAGACTCGAAGTCGACGTCATCGACCTGACCACTCAAGAGCACAACGCCGATATCCAAGACGACGTATCGAGCGAGCCCCCATGTCGCCGGTCAGCTCGGATCAGGGAGTGGACGTCCGTCCAAAGAAGCTGTCGAATCCGTGGACGATCGGGTGCGGTGAGGATGCTGGTAGCTGCGATGCTTCGGGCACGAACATCGCGGTAGACATGTTGAGCGACCGTGCCATGTCGAGATCGCCGATTTGATCATCGATGAGCAAACTGTCCGAGTACTCGACACCGGTCATGCGGCGAAGGGCCTCGAAGAATGCCCCATCGGGCTTGCGAGTCCCGATCTCGCCAGATACGACCCACGTGTCGACACGGGCATCGAGATCGAATCGTGTACGGATCGCTTTCGACCACCCGAGCACGTTGTTTGTTATGACCGCGACACGGAGTCCACGATCATGAAGCCTGTCGATGAACTCAAGCACCCCTTCTCGCAGTCGAAATTCCGACGTGTAGAGCGCATCAAGTTCTGCGGGGTCGTCGTTGAGGCCGAGTTGAGCCCACAACTCACCGGTTGACAACCGACCCAGGCTGGCGGATCGGAACGCGTCGTTTATCTCTTGGAGGGTTGCTTTGCTGCCACGCTCTCGGACGAACGGGACGAGACGAGCCCCGATGTCGTTGGCCTCGTCGTACAGCACGCCACGAGCGTCGAGCACCACGAGTTCGAGCCGTGGGGGCCGTTCACCAGATGTTGGTGTCGCGTCTTGCGATGGTGGGGCCCTGTCGGGCCGACGCATCTGTACGACTTCCTCACCTCGCTCGTCTGTTCTGCGACCTCCGAGACGGGCCAGCAGCCGAAAGATCAACAGCGTTCCGAGGAGAGCTAGAGCAACCAGGGCAATCGCTGCCCAGATTCGTGGGAGGCGATCCTCGGTGCTCGAAGAGACCTCGATGTCGGTGGGGAGAGGATCCTGGGGACTCAGCTGCCAACCAGCGCTCCGTCCGTCGACATCGGCGCCGTTGGCAGTCACAGTGTCCGGCAAGGTGACCGTGAACTCGAGCGTGACCGTCTCGTCGAGGGGTCGACCTGCAGCAGCTTCGAGCTCCGCAAGTGACAGTCCGAGCGGACTACCGACCAGCCCGGTGATTGCCTCGTCACCAAAGATGGTCAAGCTGATGCGTGGGTCGATCTGACCTGTGACGTCATAGGTCGTGCGCGCGAACGAACGCGTTCGAGCAACCTCGAAGTCCGAGAAGAGTGTTCCTGGGCCTGCGATTTCGTCGAGCACACCAGCCAGATCATCGGGCGACAGAAACTCCTTTGTCGCGGCGACGACCACAGAACCGCCTGTCTCAGCTAGGCGAGGGCCATCTACGATCCAACCAGCCGCAATCAGATCCTCCGTTCGAAGCCCGTCGAGGATCTCGGGAGCGGCATCGACGACCTCTTCATCGAACGCAGTCGTGACCGTTACGGTGCCCGAGCCGTCCTCGTTGACGACGACGTCGACGACTGCATCGATCTGACACGCGGTAGCCAAGAGGGCAACAAGCGCGACAAGGAAAAAGCGGAGCGTCCTCACGACGCCCCACGCTAGGCGTTAGGCGTCGTGAGGGGATAACCCAGACTTCCGATCAGACCTGTGCCTTCTCGCTGTCTTCGAGTTCCTCGACCGGCGGTGGCTCGAAGCCCTCGATCGCACGGAATACAACCGTCTTCTCACCAGGGACTTCTTCATCGTCCTCGATGTCGACGATGACGATCTCGCCAGCACCGAACTCCTTGTACAAAAGCTTCTCTGAGAGTGGATCCTCGACCAAACGCTGCAGTGCACGACGTAGTGGACGTGCGCCCAACGTGGGGTCGTACCCCTTGACGGACACATAGTCCTTAGCAGCATCGGTCAACTCGAGACCCATGCCGAGGCCGGCCATCTGTTTGCCAACTCGCTTGATCATGAGATCGATGATCTGACGAACCTCGGGCTGGGACAACTCGTGAAAGACGATCGTGTCATCGATCCGGTTCAGGAACTCCGGACGGAAATGCTCCTTGAGGGCATCGTTGACCTTTGCCTTCATCCGCTCGTAACTAACCGCTTCGTCAGCCTTGGTGAAGCCGAGGTTCGCCTTTCGGAGATCTCGGGTACCAAGGTTCGAGGTCATGATCAGAACGGTATTCCGGAAGTCGACGGATCGACCCTGCGAATCGGTGAGGCGGCCTTCTTCGAGAATCTGCAACAAGGTATTGAAGACGTCGGGATGGCCCTTCTCGATCTCGTCGAACAGAACGACTGAGAACGGCTTGCGTCGCACAGCTTCGGTGAGTTGCCCGCCTTCCTCGTACCCGACATATCCCGGTGGGGACCCGACCAGGCGGCTGACCGTGTGCTTCTCCATGTACTCGGACATGTCCAGACTGATGAGCGCGTTCTCGTCGCCGAACAAGAACTCGGCGAGCGTCTTGGCCAACTCGGTTTTGCCCACACCTGAGGGCCCTAGGAAAATGAACGAGCCCGACGGCCGCTTCGGATCCTTGAGACCTGCACGGGTACGGCGTATCGCCTGACTGACTGCAGCAATTGCCTGCTGTTGGCCGATCACACGCTTGTGCAGCTCCTCTTCCATCCGCAGAAGCTTCTGGGTTTCTTCTTCGGTGAGCTTGTAGACGGGAATACCCGTCCATAGGGAAAGGACCTCAGCGACAGCCTCTTCGTCGACTTCGTCGAACAGATCGGTGCCTGACGCCTTGATCTCAGCCTCGACTTCTTCGCGCTTCGCGAGCAGTTCCTTCTCCCGGTCGCGCAAGCGGCCCGCCTCTTCGAACTGTTGCTCTTCGACTGCCACTTTCTTGTCTCGCACGACGTCGGCGATTTCAGCTTCGATCTCTTTGTACTCAGGCGGCGTGTTCATCCGCTTGATACGTAGTCTCGACCCAGCCTCGTCGATGAGGTCGATGGCCTTGTCCGGCAGGAACCGATCCGAGATGTATCGGTCTGCGAGATTTGCCGCCGCTACCAACGCCTGATCGGTGATCGTCACCCGGTGGTGTTCTTCGTACCGCTCACGGAGACCCTTCAAGATCTCGATCGTGTGAGCGACCGATGGCTCATCCACCTTGACCGGCTGGAAGCGACGCTCGAGCGCTGCGTCCTTCTCGAGGTGCTTGCGATATTCGTCGATCGTCGTTGCACCGATGGTCTGCAGCTCACCACGGGCAAGCATCGGCTTCAAGATCGAAGCGGCATCGATCGCACCTTCGGCGGCACCAGCGCCGACCAGCGTGTGAATCTCATCGATGAACAAGATGATGTCACCACGGGTCTTGATTTCCTTCAGCACTTTCTTGAGACGCTCTTCGAAGTCCCCGCGATACCGAGAGCCAGCGACGAGTGCGCCGAGATCGAGCGTGTAGAGCTGTTTGTTCCGAATGGTGTCCGGCACGTTGTCCGACGCAATCGCCTGAGCGAGTCCTTCGACAATTGCGGTCTTGCCCACTCCAGGCTCACCGATGAGCACCGGGTTGTTCTTCGAACGGCGAGACAGGACTTGCATGACCCGCTCGGTCTCCTTGGAACGACCGACAACAGGATCGAGGCCTTTTTCGCGCGCGACCTGCGTGAGGTTTCGCCCGAACTGATCGAGGACAAGCGAGCCTGAAGGCGAATCCGCGCCAGATCCACCCGACGTTGCACCGGCCTTGTCGCTCGAGGAAGACGGCCCGGACGCAGACGATCCGCCGGGACCCGAATAACCCGAGAGCAACTGAATGACCTGTTGGCGAACTCGGGAGAGGTCGGCTCCGAGCTTGACCAGCACCTGAGCAGCGACGCCTTCGCCCTCTCGGATCAAACCCAACAAGATGTGCTCAGTACCGATGTAGTTGTGCCCGAGCTGAAGAGCTTCACGAAGCGAGAGTTCGAGAACCTTCTTCGCACGTGGTGTGAATGGGATGTGGCCGCTCGGCGACGAGCCACCCTGGCCGATGATCTCCTCGACCTGGCTACGCACGGCTTCGAGCGAGATCCCGAGAGACTCGAGTGCCTTCGCGGCAACACCTTCGCCCTCGTGAATGAGGCCGAGCAAGATGTGCTCGGTCCCGATGTAGTTGTGGTTGAGCAGGCGGGCTTCTTCTTGGGCCAGAACCACGACCCGGCGAGCTCGATCGGTGAATCTCTCGAACAACGGTTTCTCCTCTGCGACCTGTGTCCTGCCGAGTCTACCCAGCAGGCCCGACACACCACGAAAAAACCGTGGGAGTCAGCCCTCAGGTCTCCCTTCGGCAGGTTTCTCGAGAGGGTGAGCGCCAAATGGCCACGATTCATTCCCGAACCAGTCACATTTGCCCGATATCGAACAAAATCAGCCTGGGATGGTCGCAAACGCTCCTCAGCGGCGACCGACCCCCAGTTGGTTGCGCGTTCGACACCGAAGGCTTCTACAGTTGGGAACGTGTCGACCACTAGCCCACTCGAACAGGTTCCGACGCTTGCCAACGACCTGTTACGCGTCGAAGAGCAGCTCCAGTCCGCAGTCGCGACCGACAACGAACTACTCCAAGACATCGCTGCACATCTGATCAGTGCTGGCGGCAAGCGAGTCCGTCCAGGCTTCTGCATCACGGCGTCAGCAGCTGCGAGTCAAGACTTCACACCAACTGAACTCGACGTCATCCTCGGCGCGGTTGCCGTTGAGCTCGTCCACCAGGGATCGCTCTATCACGACGACGTGATGGATTCGGCTGAGACTCGGCGAACCGTTGAGTCGGTCAACTCGAAGTGGGGCAACCACCAAGCGATTCTCGCTGGAGACTTCCTCCTCGGTCGCGCCTCGGAGATCGCGGCTTCATTGGGCGTAGAAGTCGCAGGACTCCTCGCCAGTACGATCAGTCAGCTGTGCGATGGTCAGGTTCGAGAGCTCGAGTACGTCTATCGGATCGATCGCACCGAGGAGTCCTACCTCAAGTCGATCGACGGAAAGACAGCATCGCTGCTTGCTGCGGCGTGCCGCATCGGAGGGATCGTCGGAGGTATCGAGCGGGACCGCATCGACCACCTCACGACGTTCGGGAGAGCCTACGGAATGGCGTTTCAGGTCATCGACGACATCCTCGACCTCACCGCAACAGATGAGGAACTCGGTAAACCAGCCGGCAACGACATGATCGAAGGCGTCTACACGCTGCCGGTGATTCGAGCAATGGCGCACGGAGAAGTTGGCCCCTCATTGCAGCAGCTCCTCGGCCGTCCGATCGACACCACCGCCCGCGACGAAGCTCGGGAGCTGGTCCGATCCAGCGGCGCACTCAAGAGCGCGCACGCCGATGCGCGGCGCTATGCCGACCAGGCCAACGACGCTCTTCGTTCCTTTGCTGACACCGCGGGCGGGTCCGCGCTCAAGGCCGCGGCCGATCACCTTGTGGACAAGGTCGAGAAGCTGATCGTCTGACCGAACTCCGACGAGGGTTTAGTCTTCGGACATGACCTCGAAACACATCCAGTTCGGCTGGCTCTCTCCGGTGATCGGAAACCGATTCAGTGAGCACAAGCCGATCGTCGTGTATCAGGCTGAGCACATTCTGCCGACGGTGAACGACGTGTTCGACTCGCTCTGGATCGCCGACCACTTCTATGGCATGGATGCAAAGACCGATCCTTTCATGGAGGCCTGGACCACCATCACCTGGCTCGCGGCGAAGTTTCCAGACCTCATGCTGTGCCACCACGTGCTCGGACATGGCTATCGTCCCCCTGCTCTCACCGCAAAGATGGCTGCCACCCTTCAGGTCCTGTCGGGGAACCGATTCATGCTCGGGATTGGCGCTGGTTGGCGGGGCGACGAGTACGAGGCCTACGGCTACGACTTCCCGAACCCATCGGTTCGTTTCGCGGAGCTCGAGGAAGTCGTTCAGATCTGCCGACTGATGTGGACCGAGGAAGAACCCAGTTTCTCCGGTACCTACTTCGCGATTTCGGGGGCGTCTGCACCGCCGCTACCCGACGTGGTCCCACCCATTTGTATTGGAGCAAACGGAGAAAAGGTCGGTCTGCCACTGGTGGGACGCGTGGCCGACATATGGCATGGCTCGCCGAACGACAAGGCAGATTGGGTGCACAAACGCGCAATCGTCGAGCGAGCAGCCCACTCCGCAGGACGCGATCCAGCAGCGATCTCGAGCGGCGTGACGATTGAGGTCCCGCTCCCCGAAACCGACGCAGAGTCCGCTGAACTCCTCGATCGAATCGGCGGACAACACGAACTCGGGATCACGCACTTCGTGATGGACTTCGGGCATCCGTTGTCCCCCGAGCCAATCCACCGCTTCGCCGAACAAGTCATGGCCGCGCTGTAGATCGTCGGGACTACAGGACCGTATCGACGAGGTCCTTTGCCTCCTTTTGAACCTGCGCGAGGTGTTCGGCTCCCAGGAAGCTCTCTGCATAGATCTTGTAGACGTCTTCGGTGCCTGAAGGCCGGGCTGCAAACCAGGCGTTCTCGGTCTGGACCTTCAGTCCACCGATCGATGCACCATTGCCTGGAGCTTCTGTGAGGGTGGCAACGATCGCCTCACCAGCGACCTCGCGCGCTGAAATCTGCTCCGGCCGAAGCGCCTTGAGCGTTGCCTTTTGTTCGCGGCTTGCGGGCGCATCGATTCGTGCGTAGGACGGTGCGCCGTTCACCTCTGTGAGATGTTCGTACCGGCGGCTCGGGCTCTCCCCTGTCACCGCCTGAATCTCCGAAGCCAGCAAGGACAAGATCAAGCCATCCTTGTCAGTGCTCCAGACCGTTCCGTCCTGGCGGAGAAAAGAAGCTCCAGCCGATTCTTCGCCTCCGAAGCCGATCGATCCGTCGAGTAGTCCGGGAACGAACCACTTGAAGCCAACCGGAACCTCGATCAAGGTCCGGCCGAGCGATGCGGCCACTCGATCGATCATGGACGAGGAAACCAGCGTCTTTCCAATCGCTGTGCTCCCCGACCACTGTGGTCGATTGGCGAACAGGTACTCGATCGCCACCGCCAGAAAGTGGTTGGGGTTCATGAGTCCGCCGTCGGGGGTCACGATCCCGTGGCGGTCGGCGTCGGCATCGTTCCCAGTCGAGATGTCGTAGCGTTCGCGCGACGCCACAAGGGAGGCCATTGCATTCGGTGACGAACAGTCCATCCGGATCTTCCCGTCCCAGTCGAGCGTCATGAACGCCCACTGCGGATCGACCTGTGGGTTCACGACCGTCAGGTCCAGGTCGTAGTGCTCGCCGATGGCAGCCCAGTAATCGACAGCGGCCCCACCCATTGGATCGGCACCGATTCGAACACCCGCGTCACGTATTGCTGCGACGTCGATGACGCGGTCGAGATCGGACACGTACGTCATCATGTAGTCGTACGAGTTCGTCGTGTCGGCCGCACGCGCTGCACCACTCTCGAGACGCCGCACACCTGAATTCGAACCCCTCAACAGTTCATTGGCACGATCTGCGATCCACGACGTTGCGTCGCTGTCAGCGGGTCCACCGTGAGGCGCGTTGTACTTGAAGCCACCATCGCGAGGTGGATTGTGGGATGGCGTGACGACGATGCCATCGGCAAGTGATCCACCAGAAGTGCGGTTGTGACGCAGGATGGCATGACTGATCGCTGGGGTTGGAGTGAAGCGTCCTGCGGAGTCGATCATCACCACGACACCGTTCGCTGCCAACACTTCGAGTGCCGTTGTCCACGCCGGGCCACTCAGTGCATGAGTGTCCTTCCCGAGGAACAACGGCCCCGACACTCCATCGGCAGAGCGATATTCGACGATCGCCTGAGTCGTGGCTGCGATGTGTGCCTCGTTGAATGAACCATCGAGCGACGACCCGCGATGGCCCGACGTCCCAAACTCCACCCGTTGGCCGACATCGTCAAGATCTGGTTCGACGTCGTGATATGCCGAAAGCAGAGCATCGATATCGGTCAGGTCTTCTGGCAGGGCTGGTTGGCCGGCGCGAGGGTGCATCGGACAAGTCTCGCAGATGATCTACCTAGACGGCAGCGAATCCAACCTCGAGATCGGCAATGATGTCATCGATTGTCTCGAGGCCAACGGACAAGCGAACCAAGCCTTGTCGTACACCCGAAGCTGCCTGCTCCTGCTCGCTCAATTGGCTGTGTGTTGTGCTCGCCGGGTGGATCACGAGGCTCTTGGCATCACCGATGTTTGCCACGTGACTGTGCAGAGCCAATGCGTTGACGAACTTCTGTCCAGCCTCGAGGCCGCCAGCGATGTCGAACGACACGATGGACCCGTACCCCTTCCCGCCACCGAGTTCGGTCGCTCGATCGAACCATGGCGAACTCTTCAATCCGGCGTACGACACGTCCTCGACCTGGGCATGACCGTCGAGGAACTCAGCGACCTTCTGCGCGTTGGAGAAATGCCGTTCCATGCGAAGGCTCAGCGTCTCGAGCCCTTGAAGGAAGAGGAACGCGTTGAGAGGCGCAAGCGCAGGCCCGAGATCGCGAAGCAGTTGCACACGAGCTTTGATGATGTAGGCCCCTGGGCCGAGTGCCGACCAGTACGGAAGACCGTGATAGCTCGGGTCGGGCTCGGTGAGCATCGGATGTTTTCCGCTCGCTCCGAAGTCGAATGAACCACCGTCGATGATCAGGCCGCCGATCGACGTTCCATGGCCTCCGATGAACTTGGTGGCCGAGTGAACCACGATGTCCGCGCCATGCTCGAGTGGCCTCAGGAGGTAGGGAGTAGCAACCGTGTTGTCCACGATGAGCGGCACGTTGTTCTCGTGGGCCACTCTCGAGATACCCGCCATGTCGAGGATGTTGGCTCGGGGGTTCCCGATCGACTCGCCATAGAACGCCTTTGTGTTGGGCTGCACGGCCGCGGCCCAGGCGTCGAGGTCGTCGGGATCGTCGATGAACGTGGCCGTGATGCCCATCTTGGGGAAGGTGTAGTTGAACAGGTTGTACGTCCCGCCGTACAACGAAGAGGAGACCACGATGTGATCGCCTGACTCGGCCAGGTTGAGGATCGCCAGCACTTCGGCTGCTTGGCCACTCGCCACGGCGAGCGCTCCGGGCAGACCAACAGCGGTCTCGGTCCCGCCCTCCAATGCCGAAATGCGACCTTCGAGCACACCTTGTGTCGGGTTCATGATCCGCGTATAGATGTTGCCGATCTCTGCCAACGCAAAAAGGTTCTTCGCGTGCTCCGTGTCGTTGAACACGAAAGACGTGGTCTGGTAGATCGGCACGGCGCGCGAACCGGTAGCCGGATCAGCTGCTTGCCCCGCATGAAGCTGGTTGGTCTCGAATCCCCACGTGCTCGTCATTGCTGTCTCCTGGCATCGTTGTCGAAGCAACACTAGGAAAGGTCGGCCCACGACCCGGCAGCGCGCACCAATTCAGTCACTCCGATATGTCCGGTCAAACGGATGAAATCGCGACGGTATCTGGTCTATCTATCGAGCGCCACGGGCCAGGAGGACGGCCGGGACAGTCCGCGCCAGGATCTCGAAGTCTTGGCCCAACGACCAGTTGTCGACATACCAGCGATCGAGCTCGTCGAGCTCGGCAAACCCTGTATCGGATCGACCCGAGACCTGCCAGCGTCCAGTCAAACCTGGCTTGACCGCCTGTCGATCCAAGAAACTCGTAGGGGCTGCATCAATTTCGTATACGGGCAGTGGTCGCGGGCCGACGAGGCTCATCTCACCGCGCAGGATGTTGATGATCTGTGGGAGCTCGTCGAATGACGTCTTTCGGAGGACCCGGCCGACTCGGGTGACCCGTGGATCTTCCTGCATCTTGAACACCGGACCTTCGTGATCGTTCGTCAGGTCGATCTGGAGTTCCTCAGCGCGGTTCACCATCGTGCGGAACTTGAAGATCGTGAACTGGTGACCACCCTTACCGACCCGTTTCTGGCGGTACAGCGCTCGGCCTCCATCTTCGATTCGGATCGCGATCGTCGCCGCGAGCAAGATCGGCGAAGTCAGGATCAGGAGAAGCGTCGCTCCGACAACATCGAGTGCTCGCTTCACCGCAAGATGCCAGCCACCGAGGGGAGCGGGGGTCACTCGCACCAATGGACGTCCAGCAACGTGGCTGAGGCTGACGCGTCGAAGCGCAACATCGGAGAGTCCCGTGCTCAACGCCACTTCGACACCCACAAAATTGAGATGGCGCACAAGTGGTGCGAATCGCTCGGCATCGATGGCGCCGAGACACACGACGACCAAGTCGGTATCTGCCTTCTTCGCGATGTGTGGGAGGTGATCGATCGATCCGAGTGCAAGCTGGGAGACGATAGTGGGAACGTCGTCGTCAAGGCGATCCATGACGAATCCCTGCACCTCATAACTTGTCCGCGGATCGGCGCGCAAGGCCAGTCGAGTCGCCAGCGCGTCGCCGGTATTGCCAGCGACGATCACTCTCACGGGCGTACTTCGCTCATCGTTCCTGCGAGCGAGGACCAATCTCACGAGACTCATCGAGATCAACCACGCCCCACTGATCGTCAGCTGCCAGAGTCGAGCCGGCTCGAGGACAAACAGCCACGACGCACCGACCATTCCAGCGGTGGTGGCAGCGATCGACGTGACCAGGACCGACAGGTTTCCATCCCAGTAGATCGACCGACTGAGGTAGTACGCATTACGCCACCACAAGACGACCCAGAGTGCACCAGCACCAACCAATCCCACGACGAAGGGGTCTATCGACACGAGCGAATCGAAACCTTCGAGAGCGACGGTCACAACCACAACCACCAAAAAGGCGGCAACTGCGTCCCCGATCGCGAGGGAGACCCTCGTCGAGTCTGGATCGAGGACCAACGATGATGACCGCTGAATCAATTCCTCACCAACCGCACCCGAAGAGGCGACGTCGCCCACTCCAGGTGGTGGGTTGTGGGTTGAATCTCCCATGAGGTCGTCTTTCATCCGCCGAATCCTGCCCCATGATGACACCGCAAGGAGCGGTTACCCAAAAATGCTCCAGAAATATGCTGCCAAATCTTGGGGTATCAACAGACAATTCCCTCAGTGATCATCACGCTGTGCGGCCATGCTCGAACGCGACTGCAGTGCGTGAACAACATCAGCGGTGAACTCAGGGCGACAGATCACCAAGCTATTGACGACTGGAGTGTCCTTGTTGAATTGGATGGTGCTGCCATCGGTGCCGCACGCGTCAAGACCCGCCGCGAGAGCGACCGCCACGGGCGCGCACACATCCCATTCATAGAGCGGCGCATCATGGACGTATACATCAGCCTTCCCGATCGCGACCAAGACCGCTTTCACGCCCGCGGAACTGCACGCGGTCAGATCAGCGTCTAGTGCCCCCGCAAGGAACTGACCATCGGACCGAATGCGGCTTCGCCCAGTGATGACCACCGGTCGCCGATTCGTACGGTCGGGAACCTCTGGGACATCGTGCGTCGACGCAGTGATTCCAATACCAGGAACCGCCACGGCACCCACGAGTGCCTCCCCGTCGACGGCGAGCCCAACATGGACAGCCCACTCTGCGTTTCCCGAACCGAACCCATTGGATCCGTCCAGCGGATCGACGATCCATGCGCGCCGCATGCCCACCCGATCACCGTCATCATGCCCCTCTTCTGACAAGAGGCCGTCCGTGGGTCGCGCCCGACGCAGCTCATCTACCAGGTAGTCGTGGGCAAGTGAGTCCCCATGGTCTTCGAGCCACCAACCGCCACGGCCACCGGCGATCGCCTGGTCCTGCGCTCTGACGAGGCGATCGGCAGCATCAGTGGCGAGCGCATGCGCGAAACGATCGTCGTCCTCCATCAGCGACGACTACTCGACCGGGGGCGGAGCTGCTTGCGCCTCGTCTTCAGGTGGGGTTCCGGTGACCTGCTCGGGACGGAGCGTCGGGAAAAGAACCACATCTCTGATCGTGGTGGAGCCGGTGAGCAGCATGACGAGCCGGTCCATGCCGATACCCAGACCGCCCGTCGGAGGCATGCCGTACTCGAGGGCGCGGATGTAGTCGAGGTCCATGCCCATCGCCTCGGCGTCACCGGCTGCCCGTTCGGCCTCTTGGTCATGAAAGCGGGCAAGCTGCTCGTCTGGATCCACCAACTCGCTGAAGGCATTGCACAACTCTCGCCCAGCGACGATCCCTTCGAAGCGCTCGGTGAGACCGGGGGAGGTTCGGTGGTCGCGAGACAGCGGCGAGACCTCCTTGGGGTAATCGGTGACGAACACGGGACCCCACAGCTGCGTTTCCGTCGTCTTCTCGTAGATTTCAAGGATCAGCTTTCCGGTGCCGTAGTACTCCTTCACCTCGACGCCGTACTCCACCGCGATCGCTGCCAACGCATCACGATCCATGTCAATCGAAAGAACCAACCCGGTGTGTTCTTCGATCAGATCGAGCATCGACGCTCGTTTCCACGGCACCGAGAGATCGAGTTCCTTGTCGTCATAGACGAGTGTGGTGCTTCCACAGATCTCCATCGCAAGGCTCGAGACGAGCTGTTCGACCAGCTCCATGATGTCGTTGTAATCGGAGTATGCCCAATAGAGCTCGAGCATTGTGAATTCGGGGTTGTGCCGGGTTGACATACCCTCGTTCCGAAACACTCGACCGATCTCGAAAACTCGCTCGAAGCCTCCGACAGTGAGCCGTTTCAGATACAACTCGGGCGCGATACGAAGGTAGAGATCGACATCGAGCGCGTTGTGGTGCGTCGAGAACGGCCGAGCCATGGCTCCGCTCGCGATGCTATGGAAGATCGGCGTTTCCACTTCCATGAAGTCTCGCTCTTCCAACCAGCGTCTCGTGAGCGACATGATTCGACTTCGATTACGAAGGGCGGCGTTCGATTCCTCGGACACCCAGAGATCCACGTACCGCTGCCGATACCGCGTGTCGGGGTCGGTGATGCCGTGCCACTTGTCTGGAAAAGGTCGACGAGTCGGAGCCAGCATGACCCACTCGCTGGGCCGGATCGAGAGTTCGCCTCGCCGCGTCTTGATGACCTCGCCTGTCACACCGATCCAGTCGCCGAGACTCAACCCTGCAAACTCGTCGAAGTTGGGAGTGGTCTTCGTGGGAGCAAAGATCTGGATTCGTCCTGTGCCGTCCTGCACCACCCCGAACACGATCTTGCCCTGATCTCGTTTGAGCATGAGCCGACCAGCGATCGATACGACGGCTCCGGTCTCCTCGCCATCGCCGAGGTCAACGAACTTCTCCTGCAGTTGTGCGGTCGTTGCGGTCGTGTCGTAACGATACGGAATCTCGTAGGACCGAATCGGAGCCTCGTCACTTGGACGCGCCGCTTCCTCAGGTCCACTGGTCTCGTTCATTTGGTCACCGATCGATGGGGGTCTGGGAAGGGCTGATGTCGAGCCCGATGTCGAGCGTGGGTGCGCCGAAGCTGAGTTTGGACGTCGAGATCATGTCGACGCCGGTATGGCTCACAGCATCGATCGTGGTCAGATCGATCCCGCCGCTCGCCTCGAGCAGCGGGCGTCGTCGATTCTTGGAGAGTTCGTCGACAAGGGAAACGGCATCTCGCAAGCG
Organism: uncultured Acidimicrobiales bacterium; assembly: GCA_905479685.1. Lineage (GTDB taxonomy): Bacteria > Actinomycetota > Acidimicrobiia > Acidimicrobiales > SHLQ01 > SHLQ01. The sequence continues at coordinate 20,213 of CAJQNJ010000141.1, read as the reverse complement.
CTCTGGGTCCATGTTGTCGAGCAGGATCGCGTCGACGTCTGCATGAACCGCTGCGTCGACGTGCTCCAGTCGGTCGGCCTCGACATGAATCGTGCGGGCTGGCCAACGGCGACGAGCCTCGATCACTCCGTCGGCGATCGACAGTCCCGTCAGATGGTTGTCCTTGAGCATGATCCAGTCGCTGAGGTTTCCTCGATGATTTCGCGCTCCACCTGCTCGGACCGCTGCCTTCTCGAGGGAACGCAGCCCTGGTGTGGTCTTGCGAGTGTCCCAGACTTGGGCAGGGCCCGTCGCTGCGTCCACATACCGCCGGGTGTTCGTGGCAATACCCGACAGGTACATCATGAAATTGAGCGCCGTGCGCTCTGCGATCAGTATCGACTCGAGCGATCCTCGCAGCGTCCCGAGCGTTTGGCCAGCGTCGACAACGACGCCCTCGTCAACGGACCATTCGAGATCGACCGTCGGATCGACCTGACGAAGTGTTTCCGCGACGCACGCAGTCCCAGCGATGACGCCTTCGGGACGGGCCACGATCTTGGCCGTCGCAAGCGTCGAGTCCGGCACGAGCGATGCGCTCAGATCACCCAGCGGCGTCAGATCCTCGACGAGGGCTCTGCGCACGACGTCGATCACATCATGATGCGGTGGGTGAAAGTATCGGGACACCTGACGAATCTAGCGGGGCAGGGTTGCTAACTTCACCAGCCATGGACGACACGATGGTTTTGGAAAGCGCGAACGGACGTCTCCAGATCTCGGTCGATCTCATACGTGGGGGAAGAGTTTCGTCAATTCTCTTCGGCGGACATGAGCTGCTCGTGGCCAGACGCGACGACCCAATCGCGTGGGGCTGTTTTCCCATGGTCCCGTTCGCTGGAAGAATTCGTCGCGGGGTTCTCGACTTCGAGGGCACAGTGGTGACGCTGCCCCAGAACCTTGGCCCCCATGCGATCCATGGATTTGGCCTCACCGCTCCCTGGACCTCGGTGAGCGACAACTCGATCCGCTATGAGTTCAGTGAACCGTGGCCGTTCTCGGGTGCAGCTACCCAGAGTTTTGTCGTCGATGACAACCATCTGCACCTTCAGATGACGGTTGAGGCCGGTGACCGGCAGCCGGTTTCGCTTGGGTGGCATCCCTGGTTCCGTCGCGACATCGGCGCGGGCTCCGAGGCAGAACTCATCTTCGACGCCAAGGTGATGTACGAACGAGATGACGACGGAATGCCATCATCCCGACGAGTCGCACCATCGCCTCGACCCTGGGACGACTGCTTCACCGAACTGGCCCAAGGTCCACAACTTCGATGGGGAACGGTGGAAGTGGGATTGGCGTCGTCGGCCGACCATTGGGTCGTGTACGACGAGCCATCTCACGCACTTTGCGTCGAACCACAAACCGGACCCCCGAACGATGTGAATGACGACCCGCAGGTCCTCGACGAAGGTGAGTCGCGCACGATCGACTTCGCACTTACCTTCCGCGACGGCGCCTGAGGCCGTGTGCTCAGATCCGGGTCGCGGTGACAACGACCAGGTCGGTCGGTTCGGTGGACTCTGCCATCGGTAAGGGTTCGATCGAACGCCGCTTCCCGACCACCTGCACGACCATGAGCTCGCCCGTCTCGATCTGCACGATCCCCTTCGCCCGAACAACCTCGCTCGGCAGGTTTGCGACAAGAGACTCCAACGCGCTCCGGTGCATCGTGCCGCCGATCGGGACAAGAGACGTCGTGTGTTGATCGAACAGGCTTGTGCCATCTCCGATCTGGAGCACTGGACGTCGTGCCCCGAGACCGACAAGTCCAGCGATCGAGTGCGCCGAGTCGGCCAACACGATCGGGGTGCCAGGCGTGAGCTCGCGCAATCGAGACGTCACTCGCTCGACTCGCCCGTCACTGACGAGATCGCGCTTGGTCAGCAAGAGGAGATCCGCTGAACGAACCTGGGCACGAACCGCATCGGCAACGACGGACGTCTCATCTTCACGATCGAGGAACTGGTCGAGGTCGACCAGGACGATGATGCTGTCGAGGGAGAATCCCGGGGTCGACGCGAACGCAGCTGCAGCGGAAGGATTCGCTATTCCACTGAGTTCCACCACGACGAGCTCAGGTGGCGTGGCACGCGATCGAAGCTGGTCGAACGCTTCGAGGAACCCGTTCTTCAAACTGCAACAGACACAGCCACCGGTCAGGTCGAGGGTGTCACCGGCCTGTCGCTCGATCAGACGAGCGTCGATGTTTATCTGACCGACATCATTGACGAATACGGCGATCGGAACATCTGCCCTGGCCAAGATCTCGTTGATCACCGTCGTCTTTCCTGCTCCGAGATAGCCGCCCAAGAGCAACACCGGAACTCGCCGACCATCCCATGGGGCAAAGGTCGGTTCCTCGAAGCTCACTTCTTCTTCTTCCACGAGGTTCATGATGGTTCGTCTGCCGATTCTGGTTCAGCGTTCGGAGAGTACAGCCACACCTCATCGGTGCGAGGCGTTACGAAGTCCTTCGGAATCAGTTCGGGCGCGAGCTCCGCAAGTGGCACGAGTACAAAGGCTCGATCGAACATCCTCGGGTGGGGCACCACGAGGTCGTACTCGTCGATGGTCTCCCCATCGATCCAGAGCACATCCACATCGAGAGAGCGGGGGCCCCAACGCTCGACCCGGACTCGTTCTGCATACTCCTCTCGTTCGCGACACACCGCCAGAAGTTGACGTGCGGTGCGATCGGTAGCGAGCTGCACGACGCAGTTCAGGAATGGGCCCTGCTCAGGACCTCCCACGGGCGCTGTCTCCCAGAACGATGACACCCGCACCAGATCTGGTATCCGTTCGATCGCATCGTTCAGATGGGTCTCACGATCTCCGAGGTTGGAGCCGAGCCCGAGAAAGGCTCGACGCCTCATGGTTTCGCTCTACGAATCGTCACTCCCGAGCTTCCAAGATCTTGTGGAACCGGTGGACGAAGCTTTCGTATCGTGACGCTCGCAGCCAGGGCTCGATCATGCTCGAGCACAGACGCAGCGACTTCACTCGCAAACCGTTCGAGGAGGCCATACCGAACCTCGATGGCCAGTCGCTCGATCTCAGCGACGAGGCCGCCGTAGTCGATCGTGTTGTCCAGCTCATCTGAGGTCGCTGCAGCTCGAAGGTCGACTTCTACGTCGACATCGATCTCGAATGGTTGCCGGCGTTCGAGCTCCTCGGGGAGGATTCCGCAGTAGGCCATGACACGCAGCCCACGCAGCTCGATCGTGTCAGTCACGTAAGTCGACCTCGGTGGGGTCGATCGAACCAGCTACGGCGACGATCTCGCGCCCTATGGGGCCGATCGGTCGAGACAGGAGCTGTTCGATGGTCACGATCGCTTTCGGTTGGTCCGGCACCATCTGTGTCCACACCAGATAGCCAGCGATCAATCCCGTCACGTGATCGCCCAACTCCTCACGATGCATCAAGATCTTGAATCCCTGCGTCGTCAGCATTCGAAGATCAGAATAGAGGTGTGAGAGGAACCGCTCGCCGTCTTCTGGACCACGGAACGGGCGATGGATCCAGGCGACATCTTCTTCGTCGTAGTTGTGGAGGTTCGCGTTGTTCGGGATCAGCGAAAGGATGCGGTCAAAGCCATTGACTCGCGTCCAGATGATTTCCTCCTGACGGCGCACACGGCGATGGGCATCGCCGTACCCACCCAATCGTTCACACACCGCGAGCTGGTCACGAAGGACCCACGTGAAGTTGCGTGGCTCGATCCCGAGGGCCCACTTGCCTTTGAGCTTTTGGCTGCCTGCCATGTTCGTTGATGTCCGTTCGTTGTAATCGCCCGCAATGTGCGGCGCTGATCAGCGATCTCGTGGGGAGAGCAGTTGCGCAGCCGCGGCTGTAGCTCGCACGTCGTGTGTTCGCACAATATGCGCCCCTTCTCGCCAAGACCACACCGCAGCAAGGACTGATCCTTCCAGCCGATCGTCGACATCGACACTGTCGATGCCATCACTCAGCGCATGGATTTGCCCGATGAATCTCTTCCTACTCACTCCTATTGCAATGTCCTGGCTGACTGTAGTCAGCATTTTCATGTCGCGGAGCAACTTCAGGTTGTGATTCGTGGTCTTCCCGAACCCGAATCCCGGATCGACCCACATCCGGGTTACCCCAGCCATCTCACCGCGACGGCCGTAGTCGAGCAGACACTCCCTCACTTCGGAAACGACATCTTCATAGGTCGGGTTGTCCTGCATACTTCGAGGTTCACCCTGCATATGCATTGCGAGCCAGCCTGCGCCATGGGCGCCAGCTACCTGCTCCAGTGATGCGGTGATGTCATTCACTACGTGTGCACCTGCCTCGAGAGCAGCATCTGCAACCTCGACCTTGGTGGTATCGATCGACATGATGCAGCGTCCTGCGAGGCGACCGATGACTGGCAGCACGCGACGCAACTCTTCGGTGCGTTCAACAGGGTGCGCACCTGGCCTGCTCGATTCACCACCGATATCGATGATGTGCGCCCCATCGGCAAGCATCTGTTCCGCGTGCCTGACGGCCCGATCGATGGTTCCCCAGCTCCCCCCATCGCTGAAAGAATCCGGCGTGGTGTTCAAGATCCCCATCACCAAGGGTCCACGGTGTTCGAGCGCAGCCAATCCGGCTCGATGATCGAACGCTGCGGACAACGTCTACCTGCCGGTAATGAAGCGCATCGCCTCAGATCGCGTCGATGCCTGTTCACGAAACGTGCCGTGAACAGCCGATGTGACGGTCGACGATCCAGGCTTTCGCACGCCTCGCATCGACATGCACATGTGCTCAGCTTCGACCACCACGAGAACCCCAGCAGGGTCGAGCGCACTCTGGACAGCATCGGCCACCTGCCGAGTCAGCCGTTCCTGAACCTGCGGCCGACGAGCGAACCCGTCGACGAGTCGAGCAATCTTCGACAATCCGGTGATGCGGCCACCTGCCTTTGGAATATAGGCCACATGGGCGCTGCCATAGAACGGGAGGAGATGATGCTCACACATCGAGTAGATCTGAATGTCGCGGACCATGATCATTTCGTCATGATCCACATCGAACACCTTGTACAGGTGTTCTTCGGGGTCTTCGCGCAAGCCGCCGGTTATCTCGGCATACATCCGAGCCACCCGAGCTGGGGTGTCGAGCAACCCGTCCCGATCTGGGTCCTCGCCGATGGCCGAGAGTATGTCGCGGACAGCTGCCTCGATCTTGGCGTGATCCACGGCGTTGTCGATAGGACCTGACTCATCTTCGATCTCTGACACGTCAATCCCTATCTTCTGTGTTCATTTGCTTCGCTGGTTCCAGGAAGTCGATTGCACGGTGGTTCGATGCGGTGGAAGGTGAATCATCGAAGGACCCGCCGACACCGGCAAGTATCTCGTCGAGAACATCGCCATCGAGGGACTCGTGTTCGATCAGACCATCGGCCAGCCGGTCGAGAACGGGCCGGTGAATCGTCAGAATCTCTCGGGCTTCCTCATGGGCAACTTCGACCAACGCCTGAACCTCACGGTCGATCTGGGCTGCGACGTCATCGGAGTAATCGGCTTCGTGGCCTTTGTCCTTGCCAAGGAAGACTTCGCCGGACTTGTTCCCGAGACGTTGCGGTCCAAGAGCGTCACTCATGCCGTATTCGGTGACCATCGCTCGTGCGATCGTTGCAACGCGATCGATGTCGTCACTTGCGCCAGTTGTCGGGTCGCCGAAGATGAGTTCTTCGGCGGTTCGGCCGCCGAGGAGCATCGCCATGGTATCGGTGAGTTCGGATCGGCTCTGCAGATAGCGATCCTGCGTCGGGAGGGCGAGGGTCCAACCAAGCGCCCGACCACGAGCAACGATCGAGATCTTGTGGATCGGGTCGGTGTTGGGAAGCGCGTGGCCGACGAGCGCGTGACCGGCCTCGTGATACGCGATGACCATCTTCTCCTTGTCCGACATGACTCGGGACTTCCGCTCAGGCCCTGCCACGACTCGGTCGATTGCGTCCTCCACCTCGGATTGCGAGATTTCATCCTTGTCGCGACGAGCAGCAAGAAGGGCTGCCTCGTTCAGAAGGTTCGCGATGTCGGCTCCGGTGAACCCTGGGGTGCGACGTGCAATGACATCGGTCGACACGTCCGCCCCGAGCGGTTTGCCCGCTGCATGGACGTCCGCGATCTTCTTTCGACCCTCGAGATCTGGACGATCGACGACGATCTGCCGATCGAAGCGGCCAGGGCGAAGCAGCGCAGGATCGAGAATGTCGGGCCGGTTCGTGGCGGCGATCAAGATGACACCGGTGGAAACGTCGAAGCCGTCCATCTCGACAAGGAGTTGATTCAGCGTTTGCTCTCGCTCGTCGTGTCCGCCGCCGAGTCCAGCGCCACGATGTCGGCCTACTGCGTCGATTTCGTCTACGAAGATGATCGCTGGGGACTCGGCCTTTGCCTGCTCGAAAAGGTCGCGTACGCGACTTGCTCCAACACCGACGAACATCTCGACGAAGTCAGAGCCCGAGATCGTGAAGAACGGCACGCCGGCCTCTCCGGCGACGGCGCGAGCAAGCAGGGTCTTGCCGGTACCGGGCGGGCCATACAGGAGAACACCCTTTGGGATCTTTGCGCCGATTGCGTGGAATCGTTCAGGGTCGGAGAGAAAATCACGGATTTCGATGAGTTCTTCGACCGCCTCATCAGCTCCAGCTACGTCGGCGAAGGTGACGGTGGGCTGGTCCTTGGACATCTTTCTGGCCTTGGCCTTGCCGAACGACATGACACCGCGTCCTCCGCCCTGCATCGAGTTGATGAAGAACAAGAAGATTCCAACAAGCAACAAGATCGGCAGAAGGTTGAAGAGCAGTTGAACCCAAATGCTGGTGTCTTGGCGGTCGATGTCGAGCTCGATTGCGGGCTCGGCCGCTCGCAGCTCTGCGAACAATTCGTCGGTGGCCTCGGCCGGGAAGCTCGAGATGAACAGCTCGTCATTTTCGATGAGCGTTCCCTCGACCTCATGGGATCGGTCGAGGATCGTCGCCTCGGCGATCGCGCCCTCGGCGATCTTCGCCTCGAGCTCGGTGAATGAGAGTTCTGTCGGAGAAGGGTCCCTGGTGAGGACCATTGAGACCAACACTGCAGCAGCGACAACACCGCTGATGAGCAAGAACGTGGAACGAGATAGCTTTTTCACAACGCGTCCCAACATACCGAGCGTGGGTTTCTTCCGTTGGCCTCAGTCGCCGCCTTCGCCCGTGTACCTGGCGATGTAGGGCAGGTTGCGGTACAGCCCCGATGCATCGAGGCCGTAGCCGACAACGAAGTCAGGCGGAAGCTCGAACCCGACGTAGGCGAGGTCTTCGTCGACTTTTTGTCTGCCTTCTCTGACCAACAACGCGCACACTTCCACGGATGCGGCCGCGCGGTTCTTGAGATTTCTTCGCAGATACGACAGGGTGAGTCCAGAATCGATGATGTCCTCCACAACGATCACGTGACGGTTCTCGAGATCCTCATCGAGGTCTTTCAAGATTCGGACCACACCAGAGGACGCAGTCGCATTCCCGTACGACGAGACCGCCATGAAATCGACCTCGACGGGGAGGTCGATGGCTCTGGAAAGATCGGCCAGAAACATGAACGCACCTCGCAGAATGGCCACGAGCAGCGGGCGTTCACCGGCGTAATCACGAGTGATCTGCTCACCGAGTTCTGCGACCCTGCTTCTGATCTCGGCTTCGCTGACGAGAATCTCGCCGACCGAATGGGCGGGTGCTCTGCCGGCATCATCGGAACGCATCCCAGGGTCGGTACTCATGCAGACGGTGACGTTAGTCGCCCGAGCTCACGGCGGGCTTGTTGGGCCGACTGAGCACGTCCCCGTCTATCGACTCCCTGATCAGATCCGCATGACCGCAGTGTCTGGCATATTCCTCGATCATGTGAACCATGATCCATCGAAGACTCCACCGCTCGCCGTCCCGATCGGCACGGGATAGCTCGTCCAAGGAGGTTGCTCGCTGCACCGTCAGCCGAGATTCCAGGACAGCGTCCTCGAACACACGGTGGAGCTTGTCTGTCGACCAGGTCTGAGCCAATGTCATTTCCGCATCGGGATCCCGATCGAAGTCGAGCGAGGCGAATGGTTCTTTGAAGCCGTCACCAGAAAACCGTTCCCGGTACCAGACCTGCTCCACGAAGGCCATGTGCCCAATCAGACGAGACAGTGTGAGCGACGACGGCGCAAGGGACATGTTCAACTGTCCCTCGGTGAGATCGTGAGCCCGGTCGAGCAACGCCGCTCTGTAGTGGTCGAGAAACGCGCTGAGCATTGTGAACTCATCCGCCCGTAGAGGAACCGGTGGTGCTGAGGGACCGATCATGGTCAAACTGTAGGCGCGGGGATCGTCCGACTCAGCGTCGCTTCGGTTCGAGCTCGAGCCGTTGCTGGCTGCGACTGATCCGATGTCCACCCGTGACTTGCGCAGCGACCGCATTCCCTGCAGCCACGTCACGCACTCGCTCGATCGACGCCGCATCGATTGGATGTTCGTCACCTGTTTCGGCCCGTACCCACTGTTGGATCGCGATCGCTGCGATCGGAGCTGGTGTTGCAGCGATCAGCTTCGCGTCGGTCGGGTCGACCTGGGAAGCCAAGTGTTCGACCACAGCAGAGACGCCGCGAAGGTGCTCCGCTGTTCGAACCAGAAGCGGGACCACGTCGCGATCGGCTACAGCGTCCAAGAGGGGCAAGACCTCCGCTCGGATTCGGTTGCGGAGGAACGCGCTGTCTGTGTTCGACGGGTCCTCGAAGGCCGTCCAGCCCAGCAGTGCACAAATCGTCTCCGTGTCATGTCGACGGAGCGACAAGATAGGCCGCCGGTGCCCCGGCACCATCGCACCGAGGCCAACCAGGCCAGTCCCTCTCAGTAGATTGATCAAGAGCGTCTCAGCTTGATCATCGGACGTGTGCCCAGTGGCAGCGTCGACGCCCAGAACCTCGTACCTCGCAGCACGCATCCGCGCCTCGAGATTCGACCCCTCGGCAACCACGATCGTTGCCGCCTCGAAAGACGCTCCGATCGCATGGGCATATGCTTCGACCCGAGCCGCTTCGTGCTCTGCCCCTTCGCGCTGGCCATGATCGACGTGAACTGCGGACACTTGGCAACCGGCAGCAACTCCGAGCGCCATCAATGCCAGCGAATCAGCCCCTCCCGAGACACCACATCGAAGCCTGCGTCCTGGCTCAGGAAAGGCACACCGCCCAAGGTATTCAGCCAGCAACTCGGGCAGAGGTTTCGTTTCAGGCAACGACCTGCTCGGCGGGCGCCACCCTCGAGATCCAGGCGTCGGGCTCTCGGATCTCTGCGAGCAGTGGGAGCATCGTCGGGCCCTCCCACACTCGATCGATCAGATCTCTGCCGCCGTGGTCCTCAACTGCCTCGATGAACGCTTCGCCCTGCGCGTACTGTTTCATCTTCGCCTCGAGGCCTGCGAGCCGCTGAATGAGTGCCACGAACTTCGAGGCGTTTTGCCGCCGTTGTCGAAGCACACGCCCAAATCGCTCTGCGTTGTGCACAAAGCCGACCCCAGCGCGGTCCATCGTGATATCGCCATGTCCCTCGAGCAGACTCATGAGTCCACCAATCTGCTCGAGTGATTCTCGCTGCTTCTCGGAGGCAAACACAGCGGTCAGACCGCCGTCGGCCATTGGGTCTTCGCCGGCCTTCTTCGCAGCCAGCGCGCGGCGCAATCCGTCGCTGAATCGTTTCGGGTCAGTGTCGGCCTGGTCCATCGTCGAGTTGACGAGACCGAGAAAGTGTTCGCGCATCCAAGGGACGCCCGTGAACTGGGCACGATGGGTCACCTCGTGCAGAGCCAGCCAGAGTCGAAAATCTCGCTCCGGAAACGCGAAGCGTTTCTCGAGGGCCGAAACGTTCGATCCGACGTAGTAGACGATGTCTTGTTGCTCAGGATTCTCATCCTCGATCACGAGAAGGTCGTATTGCCCGAGGACCCTTGTGGACATCCAGCCGAGAAGCATTCCGAGCTCTGCCCCAGCAACCTTTGGCCCCACGGCCGAGAAGGGTCCACCCATCTTTTCTTCCATCTGGTCGAGCATGGGCTTGAGCAACCTCTGGAACGAGCGAAGGTTCGCGTCGACCCAGTCGGCGCGATCTGCCACCCGCCCTCGTGCGTTCCCGTCGAGCGAGATCAACCCGGTCTCTGCTGAAACGAGCTCTTCGGCAAGCGCGGTGAACTCCTCGAAGTCGGCGTCCATACGGCGACGATCGTCGCTCGCGAGTTCCGGTTCGTTCCGGTTGACCTTCGCCGCAATTGTTCGGGCCAGATCCCAGTCGATCGACGTCGACTCAGTCACTGATTCTTCTGCTTGCCCCGCGGATATTGCTTCGACGTCACCATGAACAGATAACCGGCAATAACGGACAGGATCGCAAGGATCGTTGCTCCGACGAGAATCGGAGCAATCCAAAAGGTCCAGACAACAGCGAGCATCGACTCAGCTTAGCGGTGCTCGGTCGAGCTGAGGGAAGTGCAGCTCACTCGAATCCGAGTGCTCTCGTGATTCGGGCACGCACCTCGTCTGGCATTGGATCGATCGCTTTGGTCGCAACGGTGCTTCGAACTTGCATCTGAAAGGCCTGTGCACTCTGGCAGGGGCCACATATGGAAAGATGTGTTCGCACTGCGGCTTGTTGCGGACGTGCAAGCTCACCATCGAGGTACACCGACAGGCTGCGATGGACGTCGATGCACGATGCGTGGACCTCAGCTGTTGGGAAGGGTGACATTGCGGGCACCGGTCCGGCTGGGTTGAACGCATCGACACCGAAGAATGGTTCCTGCGCCGCTGCGTGGGCTGGACCCGTCGGCTCGGTGAACGGCTGCGATGCGGCAAACACATCGGCCTGGCTCGGGCGGGCACTCTGATCTTCATTCATGGCGATACGGCCTCCCCAGCCGTTGTCACAGATTCGGAGTCTTCATCTGCAGTGGTCTCGGGAGCTTCTGGATCATCCGGTAGAAGATTCCGCTCCCCTGCAAACCCGTGCAACTCCTTTTCGAGCGCTTTTCTTCCCCGATGGATCCGACTCATCACCGTTCCGATCGGAACGTCGAGGATCTCGGCGATCTCCTTGTAGGCGAATCCCTCGACATCAGCCAGAAGCACCGCAATCCGGAAGTTCTCTGGAATGGCCTCGATCGCCGCCTTCACCGAGTTGTCTGTCACCGTGCTCAGGAAGGCTTCTTCGGCAGAAGTACCAACATCTGATTGCTCTCCGCCCAAACGCCTGTACAGGTACATGTCCTCGACATCGGAGAGGTCGGTCTCGTCTGGACGTCGTTGCTTTGCGCGGTAACGGTTGATGTAGCTGTTGGTCAGAATCCGATACATCCACGCTTTGAGGTTTGTTCCCTCCTCGAAGCGTTCATATCCCCGGAAGGCCTTGAGATACGTCTCCTGTACGAGATCTTCGGCATCCGTGGCATTGCGAGTCATACGCAACGCAGCCGAATACAGCTGATCCATCAGCGGCATCACCGCATCGGCAAATGTCGCTGGGTCTGCCATTCACTGATCCTAACGGTTGATCTTCGCGCAGCCCCCACCACACTGAACACATGGGTATTTCACGGAACTACATCGAGAAGACCGCGGCCCAACGCATTCCTACGCCTGTGCTCGACGCAGTAGGAAGAGCGTTGATCGAGGGTATTGATCGTGCAGTCGAATTGAGGTGGGACAGCGCGCAAGCAGTCGCCGCGACCGCGCCCGGCCTTCACCCAGCGGCGAAAGCGAAGGCCATCGCCTCACCGGTCCGAAAGTCGATGACGGCGCTCGGAGCTGCTGCTGGTGCGGTAGCGGCTGCACCAGGGGTCGGTACGAGCACAGCGATGGGAACCTTGCTCGCCGAGCTCGGTGTGGTCGCCTTGAGAACGACACACATGGTGATGTCGATCGGCGCGGCCTATGGACATCTCGATGCGAGCCCAGAGGAGCGCAGGGCATGGGTTCTTGCAGTCCTTGCGTTTGGTGACGACGCCGCTCACGAGTTCTCCACCCTCATCCGCGACATGGGGGGAAATGTGACCGATGGTCATGCGGTCGAGATCGCCGGAGACGCCGTTGGGGGTGGTGCCGGGCAGATCGCCACAATCGACGCACTTCGACGAATCAACACCATGCTCGTCGGCCAAGTGCTCAGGAAGTGGGGCACACGAAGGGGTGCCGCCACGTTGGGCAAGCTGCTTCCATTCGGCATTGGAGCTGCAGTTGGTGGAAGCGCCAACTTCTTCATGGTCCGCGAGTTCGCGAAACAGGCCGACCGATTCTTTGCGCAGTATGACCGCGATTTCCTGCTCGGGTTGGCTGATCCAGCTGTTCAGAACAACACCGACGCGATCGACGTTGGTTCTCGCGAGGCCTGAGAATCCGAATCGCTACAACGGGTCGGTGAAGCGCTCTCCGTGCTCCTTCACATACTCGGTCCAGGTGTAACCGTCCCAATATCGCAGGTCGTGCCGTCCCATGGGATCCTCGAAAAATCCTGGATTTCGAGCCTTGAAGCCCTCGGTCCTGTCAAAGTCCGCGTTGGCGACGCCGCTACGGCCTTCGATGATGGTTGGAGCGAACGTCTTCGCGTGTGCTGGGGTGCGATCGGCTACAACGCTCTGAACCCGCCTCTTGGAATGGAGGGCTGGCGATTCGGGTACGGGCCGCCCGCTCAACTTTGCTGCTCGCGCGGCAACGCCAGCGTCTGCATCGAGCTTCGGTTCAGGCGTCACATGACTTCCTTGTGCCGGTGGGCCGAGCGTCGTGGGCTGAGGCTCTGCGCGGAGCGGTCGTAGGCTCGGCGCCGGAGGTACCTCCCATGTCGGAGCAACCGCACCCTCGTCTTCGCTCGTCTCGACAGATGTCTCTTCGGCCGATTCGTTCGATCCGCGATGCGCAGCGAAGGAGAAAAGTGACTTCCGTCGATCCGAGGATGTCGCAACAGCAATGACGGTGGCGGCGCTGGCGGCCGCGAGAAGAACAGCAGCGAACACAAGCGCGAGCCAGTCGATGAAGGCAAGGTCGGTGAACATGACCAGAGCCTGATTTGTTTGAGTGAACCTACGCAATATCGCTCATGGCGTTCGTCCTGTTTCAGATGACCACATGAAGTGCGTTCCCGAATTCAAACCGATGTCCGACTGCGTACTGTTGTCGACGCTGCTCATTTCGAACACACAGAGCGTTTCCGACGCGTGAATTGGATGCGAAATTTCTTTCACAATCTCGCGCTCGGCTCTTTTGGTGCGACACATCTCATGAACGATGATCCAGCGCCGACGATCGCCATAGGCAATTTCGACTACTTCGACGAGGTCTGATGGACCAGCAAGACACGACCACAGGCAGCACAGATGCTGAATGGCCAGAACTGTCCACAGACGTTTCGCACGAGCCTGCGACGACTCGAACGATCGCGCTCGACAGCCAGTTCGCCTCATCCGAAGGTGGCACTCTCGATGTGACCGGACAAGTCGCCGAGATGCGAACGCGCCTTTCCTCTGTCGAGGAACACCTCTTCGATGTGGCGACCCCTGACGCGGATGACGAACGATTCGAGTCGATCGAAACGAGCCTCGAAGAGGCAGACAAGACGGCAAGGGAGGCCTACGCGTACGTCGACGGCCTTCGACTGCTCCAGACCGAGATCGTGCAGGCGCTACGCACGCAGCTGCGATCCCACGAGGACCGACTTGACCAGTTCGACGGTCTGGTCGAAACAGTCCAGGCGTCGAGTGCTGAACGCGTGCACATGCTGGAAGGACAATTCATGGATGCGCTGGACACCATCTCTCAGCTCACGCAACTGCAGCGACGAAACACTACGGTTGAAACACAGCTCACCGACACGCTCACCGCGATGAGCCATGGTGTGGAAAGCACGCAGATGAGCGTCTCCACACTTCGCAGCGACCTCGAGGCAGCACAAGAACGGATCGCTCAGCTCGAGCAACGTCTCTTGGCGGCCCAGGATCCACCGATCCCGTCGGTCGAGCGAGCAGCTTCGTCGGAGTCGGTCGTCGTCGAGCTCTGCGAACCTTCCGTCCTCGAGCTCTCCGAGAACGATTTTGGCAGTTCCATTGCTACAACAACTGCTGGCGACGCGGACATCGGTTGGTTCACCGAGTCGTACGCTCGAAGGCGCCGCGAACGCAATGCCATCTGAGCGGTAACACCTACCGGTTTCGGTTGAACGACATCGAGTTGCTCAATAGAGCGGCGTGGCGCCACCGGTGGCTGGTGCGTCACCACGAGAAGTCGCCAATGCCGTCGACAGAGCAGCCCGGAGGAGAACTGAGTCGTGCCCGACCGTGATCATTCGAAAGCCTTGCTCGACACGAAGCGCCGAAAGCGCTGGCGTCGAGTGGATACCGGCCACGACGCCGGCGTTGTTGCATCGATCGACGATGTACTGGAGCGCTTCGGTGAACGCCGGCTCGTCGTCATTGTTGCCAGGTGGAAGTCCGAGCGTGATCGAAAGATCTGCCGGGCCAACATAGATCGCGTCGACGCCGTCCACTGCGAGAATGTCGTCGAGGTTTCGCATCGCTTGGGTGGTCTCGATCATTGGGATCAAGACATTTGCCTCGTTGGCCGCCTCAGGGGTGTACCCAGATTGTCGCATGTCCGCTCGAGCTGGTCCCCATGAGCGCACCCCCCTCGGGTTGTAGAGCGCATACGACACCGCCGCTTGGGCCTGCTCGACGGTGTTGACCATCGGGACGATCACAGCATTGGCGCCTGCATCGAGGGTTTTGCCGATGATCCCCGGCTCGTTCCAGGGGACACGAACCGTTGGCGTTCCCGCTCCCCGGTCGATCACGTTCAACAGCTCGAGCGATGTTTCGTAGCCCGCCCCCCCGTGCTGCGTGTCAATGCAGTTGAAGTCGTAATCGACCGCCGCTATCGATTCGGCAACGCCGATGTTGCCGAAGGCGCACCATGACCCGAAGGCCACCTCGCCCCGAGCCCAGACTTCTCGCATTCGTGTGTTCAGCATGGCGCATGTTCTAGCAGGGAACCTCCAGAATGCTGCATGGCCTTTGGACAACAATCAGGACCACCCGCATCGCAGAAGCAGCTCGCGGAGCTGTTGGATCTGCTTGCCGAAGCGGGATACACCGACTTCAAGGATGCGCGGTATCCAATGGACTTCACGCAACGCCAAGCCGCCGGGAAGTTCTCTCGGGACGAGGCTGACGAATTCATCTCGCAGCTGCAGACGGCTGCGGAGGGCGACCCCTCCGATGAGGCTCCCCCACAACCGCAGCGCCGACCATCGCCTGCAGAGCAAGCGTTGCAGAAGTTCCCAGCCGAAGAGCTCGCCGCCGAGCTCCAGCGCAGAGGCTGGATCGTCGCGGAGCCGTAGGGCGAGGAACCTGCTGCGAGCGTTGTGATTTGGAGTGGACCTAACGGGCTACCGACAGGCCATCCGCAGCGTGTTTCGTGATCAGCGAGGCCACAAGACCACGCTGTTTGGCGTCGATGACGAACGTCTGGAGGAAGTCGATACCGGCCCGATCGCGGTTCACTGGCGTGCCGATCGCCTGCATCACCGAGGAGAACTTGCCGTCGAGAACGCGTCCACCGGGTACATGTTTGACATCGGCTTCGAGGCGAGGTCGGAGTCCAGCCAGAGCGTCCAGCCGTCGGTCGACGAAGGTGTCGAACGCACTGTCGAGACTCTCGGTCTGGATCAGCTCTGCGTGTTCCAGATTGCTCTCGAGCCAGAGTGCGTACGCAGCCCGCTCCTTGACAGAGATTCGCATCCCCGGTTGATCGACGTCGGCGATCGTGTTGATCGGCGAGTCCGCTGGCACAAGGTAGGTACTCTCGATCTCGGCATAGGCGTCGGTGAAGTTGATGAACTCCGCGCGTGCGGGCTCGGCCCCGATGTTTCCGATGTCCCAGGCACCAGTCATTGCAGCGTCTGCGACGTCTCCCGGGTTCTCATAGGTGATCAGCTTGACGTCCACGTCGAGGACCGCGGCCAATGCCCTCGCCATGTCCGGAGACACGCCAACCGGCGCACCATCGTCACCGACGCTCGAGACGAGCAAGAAGTTGCTGAGGTTGATTCCGGCTCGAAGAATCCCCGTCGGGGCAAGCGCGAGGATCGCCTCAGGGGATGGCGCCAGGGAGCTCGGATTCACCACACGCCCAACTTAGACCAGGACATCTCAGATCCCGACGAGTTTTGCTACGTTTGCGCATGTGAATCGTGCCTTGGTCGGAACGTCAGTGCTGCGCTCGGAAGATCCTCACCTGCTGCGGGGTGAGACTACCTACGTTGGCAACATCGAGCTCGAGAATGCACTGGTCGTGCAGTTCGTGACTTCAACGGAGCCGCATGCGCTCATCACGAGCATCGACGTCTCCGACGCAAGGACGATGCCTGGCGTCGTCGACGTCGTCACAGCAGATGACATCGAACTCGACCTCATGCCAGTGACCCTTCCGGTGTACCCCGAGACCGCCCGCCGACCGGTCCTTGCGTCGGAGCGCGTGCTGTTTGTCGGGCAGGCAATCGCAGCTGTCGTCGCCGAGACCGAAGCCCAGGCAGCGGATGCGATCGAGCAGATCATCGTCGAGTACGACCCGTTGACGCCGGTCGTCTCGCTCGAGGATGCCGCATCTGACACGACGATCCTTCTTCCCGACGTCGGGACGAACATCATGCTCGCGCAAACTGGTGGAACCGACGGCCCGGCCGACTTCAGCGACTGTGAAGTGGTCGTCGAAGCCGAATTCATGAACCAACGGGTCGCTCCTGCCCCGCTCGAGACACGGACGTCGGCCTCCATGTGGACCGATGATGGGCGTCTGCTGCAGTACGCATCGTGCCAAGGTGTCCATCCTCTCCGTGCTGGCCTTGCAGCGATGTACGGGCTTGATGAGAGTGACGTTCGGGTCATCACAGCCGATGTTGGAGGCAGTTTCGGCGCGAAGATTCGTCTCTACCCAGAGGACATGGTCCTACCAGCCCTCGCTCGCCGAGCAGGACGACCTGTGCGTTGGACACCGGAGCGGACACCGGACATGGTCGGCATGGGCCACTCGCGTGGTCAACGTCAGCGGGTGAAGATCGGTGGCGACCGAGACGGCACCCTCAAGGTGATCGACGTTGATCTCCTTGCACATTGCGGGGCGTACCCAGAAGTTGGAGCTGGCCTGGCACGGAACGCGGCCATGGTTCAGCCCGGCCCATTTCGCATGCGGGCACATTGGAGTGTTCGATGTGTCGTGTCGAACACGACACCAATCGTTGCCTATCGCGGTGCGGGTCGGCCTGAAGGTGGAGCACTCATCGATCGCGCCGTCAATCGATTCGCCGCCGAGATCGGCATGGATCAGGTGGAGATTCGGCGCAAGAACCTGCTGCGTGCCGACGAACTTCCAACAACCAATCCGAGCGGCGTCTTCTACGACTCCGGGGACTATCCCGAAGCGCTGGAGATCCTGGTCGAGACGCTCGGCTACGAGCAGCTGAAGATCGAACAGGAGCAACGACGCGCGAGTGGCTCGGACAAGCAACTCGGCATCGGGATCTCGACGTTCATCGACCGCACCGCTGGTGTTCCGGGAGCCGAGTACGGGTCGGTCGAGCTTGTCGCTGATGGTCGACTCCGCGTCCTCACCGGCTCCTCGCCATACGGGCAGGGTCATTACACGACGTGGGCAATGCTTGTCGCCGATCGGACAGGGGTTCCACTCGATCGGATCGATGTGATCCACGGCGATACCGACATCGTGCCGCGTGGTCGCATCACGGGTGGATCACGGTCTGTACAAAAGGCTGGCTCCGCCATCGCGTTGGCGACCGACGGGCTGGTGGTGGAGGCGCGACAGAAGGCCGCTGACCAGCTCGAGGCACCTGTGGCCGATGTGGTCCTGGATGTGACATCGGGTCGCTTTCATGTCGTGGGTTCCCCTGGAGCGGCGTCTGTCGACTGGGCCCAGATCGCGGCCGTGACGGCCGAGGAACAAGCGGCGGCCCGAGAGCAAGCGGCAGCCGATGATCGCAGCGAATACGCCGGATTGCGTTGCGAGGTGGATTACGACTCCGAAGGCCCGACGGTTCCCTATGGGGCCTACGGTGCAGTTGTCGAGGTCGACACCGCCACGGGTGCAGTCGACCTTGTCCGCATGCTGACGATCGACGATGTGGGAACGGTCGTGAATCCGATGCTTGCCATCGGCCAGGTGCACGGCGGGCTCGCACAGGCAATCGGCCAGGCGCTCTACGAAGAGTTCGTCTATGACGATGACGCCAATCCCCTCACTTCGAACTTCCTCGACTACACAATGCCGTCGGCTGCAGAGTTGCCGTCCTTCGAGTGCCATCTGACCGAACACCCCTCACCGCAGAATCCGCTCGGGGCGAAAGGGATCGCCGAATCCGGAACGATCGGCGGCGTGCCAGCGGTGCAGAATGCCGTGATCGATGCACTCTCGCATCTCGGCGTTGTCCACCTCGACATGCCCCTTACGCCACGCCGGGTCTGGAACGCTGTCGAGACCGCAACGAACTAGTCGGATTGTTGGAATTGCCTGTGCGTGAGCCTTCACTCGTTGGATGGGAACCTGGCCGGCCGCTCGAGATCATCGCTGGGACACCGCGAGATGGCGGACAGGATCGTGCGGCCAGAGCGCTTGCCCCCGCCCTTGAAGAAGTAATCGACGTGCCAGTCTCGGTCTCGAACGTTCCTGGCCGAGGTGGCGGAAACGCGTGGGACCTTCTGGCCACGTATGCCGGGGACGCACACCGTGTGTCGATCAGCTCACCGACGCTCATCACCAACACCTTGAACAACGTTGCTGATCTTGGACATGGCGATGTCACCCAGCTCGGACTTCTGTGCACCGAATACATTGCTTTCGCGGTGCCTACTGGCTCTCCGATCTCCTCTCCGACAGAACTATTGGACGCTCTTGCAGGCCCAAACCCGCCGGTCGTCTCCCTCGCAACTGCGTGGGGAAACGTCAACCACATCGCTGTCACGTACCTGTGCGAGCACCTCGGTGTCGATCCGCGGGCCGTCCAGGTTCGCGTATTCGACTCTGCTCGTCACGCGATCGCAGATGCGCTCGAGACACCCGGAGGAATCGCCGCCGTGTCCGCAGCGTCCGTCCTGCCCGAGCTCCGCGATGGATCAATCCGAGTCATCGCCACGTCGGCGCCGACACGTCTTGGAGATCAGCTCTCGTCGATTCAAACGTGGACCGAACTGGGGGTCGACTGCGTGATCGGCACCTGGCGGGGCCTCGTTGGACCTCCGGAGTTGTCTGCTGAGGCGGTAGCACTCTGGGACGCGACCTTGAGCAGCGCAATCGCCACAGAGAGCTGGCGAAGCGCGCTCATCGAACACAACTGGACGGACAGCTTCTTGATGAGTGCAGAGACCGAGTCGTTCATCCGAACTCAGGAAGTTCAAATGCAAGACGCACTGAGGTCGCTCAGCGACGGTGAGCAGCCATTGGCATAGGCCCAGCGATCATTCGAGGATCCGGGTCGGCGCGTCATCAAGCCAGGCTCGGATGTCATCGACAGCGTCGCTATAGAAGATCGCGTATGTCTCTCTCGTCACGTAACCGATGTGAGGCGTCGCAAGGATTCTCGGATCGAATCGGAAGGGGTGATCGGTCGGAAGCGGCTCCTGTCCAAAGACGTCAAGTGCTGCTCCGGCAATCGCTTCCGTTCGAACGGCGTCGAGTAACGCCTCTTCGACGACGATCTCGCCGCGCGATGTGTTGATCAGGTACGCATCTGGCTTCATCAGTCTCAGCTCGTCAGTACCGATGAGCGCGCGAGTTCGCTCAGACAGGCGAAGGTGGATGGTCACGAAGTCTGATGTCTGGAGAAGTTCGGCTTTCGATACCGATGCGACACCAACCTCGTGTGCTCGCTCATCGGTGAGATTCTCCCGGCAGGCATCTACTCTCACACCCTCTCCGAGAAACACGCGGCGAGACTCACTACACCCGACATCGATCTTGAAGGAGAATACGAACTGATGCTCGAGACGATCGGCGGTGGGAACGCGTCTGAGCGCTACGTGGTCCAAAACTATCCCCGGCGAGGGACCGTTTTTAAAGTCAATCGATTCGATCCGAAGAAGGGGCGAGGTGAC